>JAOARA010000024.1 GCA_025211115.1 Roseicyclus sp.
GCGCACCGCCCACCGCGCCGATGCGGTGGGCAGGATTGCCCGGCCTCACAGCGGAATGTTGTCGTGCTTCTTCCACGGCATCTGCTTGCGCTTGGTGCGAAGCTGCGCGAAGGCCTTGCACACCCGCCGCCGGGTCGAGCGCGGCTGGATCACCTCGTCGATGAAGCCGCGTTCCGCCGCCACGAAGGGGTTGGCAAAGGCATCCTCGTAGTCCTTGGTCCGCTGCGCGATCTTCTCTGCATCGCCCAGTTCCGAGCGATACAGGATCTCGGTCGCGCCCTTGGCCCCCATCACCGCGATTTCCGAGGTCGGCCAGGCGTAGTTGATATCGCCGCGCAGGTGCTTGGAGGACATCACCACGTAAGCCCCGCCATAGGCCTTGCGCGTGATGACCGTGACCTTCGGCACCGTCGCTTCGCCATAGGCAAAGAGCAGCTTCGCACCATGCTTGATGACGCCGTTATACTCCTGCCCCGTGCCGGGCAGGAAGCCGGGCACGTCGACGAAGGTCAGCAGCGGGATCTCGAAACAGTCGCAGAACCGCACGAAGCGCGCGGCCTTGCGGGCGCTGTCGATGTCCAGAACGCCCGCCAGAACCATCGGCTGGTTCGCCACCACGCCCACGGTCTGCCCCTCGAGCCGGATGAAACCGGTGATGATGTTCTTGGCGAAATCCTCCTGGATCTCGTAGAAATCCCCCTCGTCCGCGACCTTGGTGATCAACTCCTTCATGTCATAGGGCATGTTGGGGTTGTCGGGCACCAGCGTGTCGAGGCTGTCCTCGACCCGGTCGGGGCTGTCGTAGAAGGGGCGCACCGGCGGCTTCTCGCGGTTGGAGAGCGGCAGGAAATCGATCAGCCGCCGCACCTCCGACAGCGCCTCCACGTCATTCTCGAAGGCACCGTCGGCGACGCTCGACTTGCGGGTGTGCGTGCTGGCGCCGCCCAGCTCCTCGGCGGTCACCTGCTCGTTCGTCACGGTCTTCACCACGTCGGGGCCGGTCACGAACATGTAGGACGAATCCTTCACCATGAAGATGAAGTCGGTCATCGCGGGCGAATAGACCGCGCCGCCCGCGCAGGGGCCCATGATCATGGAGATCTGCGGGACCACGCCCGACGCCTCGATGTTGCGCTGGAACACCTCGCCATAGGCCGCAAGGCTCGAGACGCCTTCCTGGAAGCGCGCGCCGCCCGAGTCGTTGATGCCGATCACCGGCGCGCCGTTCTGCATCGCCATGTCCATGATCTTGCAGATCTTGGCGGCATGGGTCTCCGACACGGAGCCGCCCAGCACGGTGAAATCCTGGCTGAAGACATAGACCATGCGGCCGTTGATCGTGCCCCAGCCGGTGACCACGCCATCGCCGCGCGGCTTGCTGGCCGCCATGCCGAAATCGGTGCAGCGGTGGGTCACGAACATGTCGTATTCTTCAAAGGACCCCTCGTCGAGCAACAGGTCGATCCGCTCGCGCGCGGTCAGCTTGCCCTTGGCGTGCTGCGCGTCGATCCGCTTCTGACCGCCACCCAACCGCGCCTCTTCGCGGCGGTGTTCGAGCTGCTGCAGGATGTCCTTCATCTGTCGTCCCTTCCGACTGGTCTTGTCCCCCGAGTTGCCCCTGCATAGCGCAGGGGCCGGGCGAGTGTCGCGGACACTATGGACGCAGGGCCACCCGCGCGAGTCGGAATGCGCATATTTGCAAAAGACTTTGCCAGGCGGTTTCGATTTTTGCAAAAAAGCAAACCATCCATACCCTGCGCCACCACACAGCCCCCCTGCACCGGCGCGATGGACATTCCCGATCCACTGGCCTAATTCCGTTGCCATGGCAACAATCGATCCGGTGCGCTTCCTCGACCGCGCCACTCCGCCCCATATCTTCACGCTGATCGTCCTGACGGGCCTCGGCGCGCTGTCGATGAACATCTTCCTGCCGTCGCTGCCGCAGATGACGGAGTTCTTCGACACCGACTACCGGCTGATGCAGCTGTCGGTGGCGCTCTATCTCGCCGTCAACGCGGGGCTTCAGGTGGTGATCGGCCCGATCTCGGACCGCTTCGGGCGCAGGCCCGTCCTGCTGACCGGGATCGCCGTCTTCCTGCTGGCGACGCTGGGCTGCCTCATGGCCCCGACGATCGAGGTCTTCCTGTTTTTCCGCATGTTGCAGGCGGTGATCGTCGTGGGCCTCGTTCTCGGCCGCGCGGTGGTGCGCGACATGTATCCCGCCGACCAGGCCGCCAGCCAGATCGGCTATGTCACCATGGGCATGGCCGTGGTGCCGATGATCGGCCCGGCCATCGGCGGCGTGCTGGACCAGGCCTTTGGCTGGCAGGCGAATTTCTGGCTCCTCTTCGGTCTCGGCGTGCTCGTCTTCATGCTGACCTGGCGCGACCTGGGCGAGACGGCGCGCACCACCTCGACCAGTTTCGCCGCGCAGCTGCGCGAATACCCCGAGCTTCTGACCTCGCGCCGCTTCTGGGGCTATTGCGCGGCCGCGGCCTTCGCCTCGGGGGCGTTCTTCGCCTATCTCGGCGGCGCGCCCTATGTCGGCTCCGAGGTCTTCGGCCTCTCGCCCGCGCTGGTCGGCTTCTACTTCGGCGCGCCCGCGCTGGGGTATTTCTTCGGCAACTGGATCTCGGGGCGCTACTCGGTCCGGCTGGGGATCAACGCGATGATCCTGTGGGGCACGGTGATCTCGGCGGCGGGGCTGATCGCGTCGCTGCTGCTGTTCCTCATCGGCCTCAAGACCGCGCTCGTCTTCTTCGGCTTCATGACCTTCGTGGGCTTCGGCAACGGCATGGTGCTGCCCAACGCGACCTCGGGGATGCTGTCGGTGCGGCCGCACCTCGCGGGCACGGCCTCCGGCCTTGGCGGCGCGATCATGATCGGCGGCGGCGCGGCGCTTTCGGCGCTGGCGGGCGCGCTTCTGACGGGGGGCAACGGGGCCTATCCGCTGATCTGGATCATGCTCGTGACCTCGCTTCTCGCCGTGGCCTCGATCCTCTACACCATCCGCCGGGAACGGCAGGTCGGCGGCTGACCCTTGCGCGCGGCTTTGCAAAGCGCCACAACCGCGTTGCAAACCCCGCCGCCGGAGGTGCCATGTCCACCCGCAAACTCTATGCCGGGGCCAAGCTGCGCGAGATCCGCACGCGGCTGGGTCTGACGCAAAAGGATTTCGCCCAGAAACTCGCCGTCTCCCTGCCCTACCTGAACCAGATGGAGAACAACAACCGCCCGGTCTCGACCGCGGTCGTTCTCGGCCTTGCGCAGGAGTTCGGCATCGACGTGACCGAGCTGCGCGCGGGCGATGCCGAGCGTCTCGTCTCCGACATGCGCGAGGCCTTCGCCGATCCCGTCTTCGCCGAGGCCGCCCCGCCGCTCGCCGACCTGCGGCTCGCCGCCTCGAACGCGCCCGCACTGGCGCGCGCCTTTCTCGACCTGCACCGCGCCTATCGCCAGACCCACGAACGCCTCGCCTCGCTCGACGAAGCCCTGGGGCAGGACCGTCACGCCGCCCCCTCCCCCTGGGAGGAGGTGCGCGATTTCTTCCACTATTGCGACAACTACATCGACGCCGTCGACCGCGCGGCCGAGCGTTTCGCCTCCAAGGCGACGGGCGACCTTGCCGCCCATACCGAGGCCGTGCTGGCAGGCATGGGCGTCACCCTCCGGCACGAGGCGGGGCAAGGCGTGCGCGCCTATGACCCCGCCACCCGCGCGCTGACCCTCAGTCCCCGCGCCGCGCCGGAAACGCAGCGCTTCCAGCTGCTGCATCAATACGCCCTGCTGGGTCAGGCGCAACTGATCGAGGCGACGCTCGATCTTGCGCGCTTCCAGTCCGAAACCAGCCGCGAGATCGCGCGGATCGGCATGGCGAATTACTTCGCCGGTGCGGTCCTGATGCCCTACACCCGCTTTGCCGAGGCCGCGCGCGAGACGCGCCACGACCTCGAGCGGCTCTCGATCCAGTTCGGCGCCTCGATCGAGCAGGTGGCCCATCGCCTCTCGACCCTCCAGCGCCCCGGCGCCAAGGGCATCCCCTTCTTCTTCGCCCGCGTCGACCAGGCGGGCACCGTCACGAAACGCCACTCCGCCACCCGCCTGCAATTCGCCCGTTTCGGCGGGGCCTGCCCGCTGTGGAACGTCCACCAGGCTTTCGAGACGCCAACCCGCTTCCTGCGGCAACTGGCCGAGACGCCGGACGGCGTGCGCTACGTGATCCTTGCCCGCGACGTGTCCAAGACGGGCGGAGCCTGGGGCACGCCCACACGGCGCTTCGCCATTTCGCTCGGCTGCGAGGTCAAGCACGCGCGCGACCTGGTCTATGCCGACGGTCTCGACCTCGACCGCGACGCGGCCTTCCAGCCCATCGGCATCTCCTGCCGGATCTGCGAGCGCGAGGCCTGCCACCAGCGCGCGGTGCCGCCGCTCGAGCGCCGCCTGACGGTCGATCCCAACCGCCGCGGCACGCTGCCTTACGAGATAGGACGTTGACGGGCCTACGCGCCCCGCCCTACTCCTGATCCGACGGACAGGGAGGACGAACCGCCATGGAAATGCACGCCACGCGCACCATCGCCGCCGACCGGATGACGGTCTGGCAGGCCCTGAACGATGCGGAGGTGCTGAAAGCCTGCATCCCCGGCTGCGAAGAGCTGACCGGCTCGCCCGAGGAAGGCTTCAGCGCCGTGGTCAAGCAGAAGGTCGGGCCGGTCAAGGCGACCTTCAAGGGCGAGGTGACGCTCTCGGATATCGTCGAGGGCGAAAGCTACACCATCTCGGGCGAGGGCAAGGGCGGCGTCGCGGGCTTCGCCAAGGGCGGCGCGCAGGTCCGGCTTACGGATGCCGAGGACGGCGGCACCGATCTGCATAACGAAGTCGAGGCCAAGGGCGGCGGCAAGCTGGCGCAGCTCGGCGCGCGGCGGGTGGACAGTTTCGCCACCAAGATGGCCGACCAGTTCTTCGAGCGGTTCCAGGCCCATGTGGAGGGCAACAGCGCCGAGGCCTGAGCCCGCGCGCAGGCGCGCGCGCCCTGCGAATTTTCGTACGAAAATTCGCACCCCCCGCGCCGTCGGGCGCGGGCTGCCTCCGCCCTCGCGCGGCGCGCGGTCCAGCGCGCCCCGGCCGGCCCCATGCCCCTGCGCGCAGCACTCGGTTTCCACCACCCGCCAGCGCGGGCCGCAGAGCGCCGAGAACAACCGCTCGAACACCGCCGCATGCCAATGGCAGAGCGGCACGTCGGAGCGTTCGCCCCGCACCACCGGGTTGTCCGCGATCTCGAAGACCGCGGGCCAGGTGGACACCAGCCGGAACACCCCCGAGCCGCAAAAGGTCCAGGCGTGTTTCGCAATCGCCCGCGACAGGATCGGCACCGCCAGCCGCGCGGGCAAGACCCGCAGCAGC
>JAOARA010000005.1 GCA_025211115.1 Roseicyclus sp.
TCCATCAGATACTGTCAGTCATAGCGCAGCGCGGCGGTGCGTCTGCAAGCGTGGTCTACAACGTGCTCTGCCGCGAAGGCCCCTTTCGGAAGGTCACAACCGAAGTCTTCGCAGATGTGTTGCGTGCAATCGGCCACCCAGTAACCGGCTTGATCGAACAGGCCGGCAGCGGGCTGCTACTTTTGGGACCCGCGGGCGAAAAGCTGGTTGAGCATTACAGCTTCTATGCGGTGTTCCAGACGCCTGAGGAGTTCCGGTTGGTCGCAGAGGGGCGGGATCTTGGAACCCTGCCGATCGACAATGTTCTTGCTCCTGGGATGCTGCTGATTTTTTCTGGGCGGCGTTGGATAGTTCAAGAAATCCATGATCGGGAAAAGGTCATCGTCGTCAAACCCGCTAAGGCTGGTGTGCCTCCAGTCTTCGGCGGCGATGCGGGGGACATTCATGACAAGGTGATCGACCGAATGTTCGCCGTGCTCGAGGGGGAATCCAGCCCAGCTTACATGGACACAGTCTCTTTGATGATGCTCGAGGAAGCGCGTGCTCACTATGAACAGCTGGGGTTTAGGGCCAATAACATGCACAGCATCGGGGAGCATACATCAGTCATTGCGACGCGGGTCGGTACGGTGAAGACATCAACCCTCGCGCTCGCACTCAGAAGTCAAGGGTTTTCGGTCGAACAGCATGACGGGTTTCTGATTGTAGAGGCCGGGGACGAAACGCCCGATCTTCGATCGGCGCTGGAAGATATTCGATCTGGCGCACCCGTCGATTTGTTCGCAGGCGCAGGCAATCTGATATCAGATAAGTTCCATCAATTTCTTACTATCGAACTTTTGGTTCGGGACGCTGAATCCTCAAAGCTTTCGACACAAGCACTTCCCGATTTGGTCAAAGCTATTCTTCAAAAAGGAACTTGAATATGTCCACGACGTGCCGGTCCACGCTTATTGTCTATGGACGACACGCAATGCGGGAGGCCCGCCTTGTGGCAGCCCGCAGCGGTCAACATGGCCTCCAGATCATGTCGTTCGAACAAGCCACGGTGCGGCTCGCGGGCGGTTTCGCCCGCGCAATCGACGAAGAAAGCCTGCGCGCGGCGATCCAGACGGTCCTCCCTGAAACACCGATGGGCGAATTGGAAGATATCAAGATGCTGCCGGGCATGATCGGTGCGGCCGCCGACACACTGCACAAGGCGTGGCGGGCCGGTATCGATCTCGCTTCCCGTTTAGGTGATCATCCAAGGCTTGAAGCCATCGCTCGCCTGGAGGCCGCTGTCCTTGCCGAACTTCCGGGCGGAATGATGCGGCCGGTCGATATTGTCGCCGCAGCCATCAGCCGGATCACCCATGCGCCCGCCATATTCGGCTCGATGGAAATCGCCGGACTGACCGAACTGTCTCCCTGCTGGCGGCCTCTACTGAAGGCGCTCGCCGAGCACACCCCCATGCAATGGACGTCAGGTCCCCGCCCTGTCCCGGCCTGGCTCAAGGAAAGCGGCGTTCCTGTCGCTCGAGGCGATGCTGAGGCGCCGGCCATTCGATCCGTCAGTGCCGCGACCGCTTACCATGAGGCAGTCGAGACACTGCGTTGGGTCCGGTCGCTGCTCGCGTCGGGCGTACCGCCCGCCGACATTGCCATCGCCACCGCGTCGCCGGCCGACTACGACGATCACTTTCTCGCGTTGCGCGCCGATGCCAATATCGATCTGCATTTCGTTCATGGCGTCCCGGCCGTCACCACACGTGACGGACAAGCGGCAGCGGCACTCGCCGACATCATCGTGCGCGGCCTTTCGCAGTCGCGCTTGCGCCGTCTCGCCGCCCTGTGCGGCGATTCTGCACCTATGGCTTCCCTTCCCGATGACTGGATGCGCGTCCTTCCAAGCGATGCACCCTTGTCAACACCGTCCGCCTGGAACCAACTGCTGGCGCGCCTCGCGCCAGACGACTGGCCCGACGGCATGGATCACGCCCCGGTGCTGCGTGCTGCGGTCGATCTGCTGGCAAAGGGACCGGACGCGGCACAGGAAATCGGCGAAGCCTTCCTCAAGGGTCGGGCATTGTCCATCTGGCGCAAAGCCCTTCTGGCAGGGCCCGCCGGCGCGATCGACAGCACGCTGGAAACACTGAAACAGGATGACGGGCTCGAGGCCTCCGTCTCCGTGGCCTGGATGCCGGCCAGCGCGCTCGCCGCGTCGCCGCGACGCTTCGCTCGGCTGATCGGTCTCAATTCCTCCCGCTGGCCACGCGGGATCGCCGAAGATCGGCTGATCCCGGACCACATTATTCCAACGGGCGAGCTCGACCCGCTTCCCGTCAATCTGGCAGATCGCCGTGACTTTGATACGATCCTCGCCACTACGGGCAGCGACGTCGTCCTCTCCCGCGCCCGACGCGACAGCGACGGTCGGCTTCTGGGTCGCAGCCCCCTGCTCGCCACCTATGACGAGGAAGCCTATCTGCGGCGCAACGCCGTTCCCGCCCATGCCTTCAGTGAAACCGACCGGCTGATGGCGCGGCCGCAGGAATTCGCCGCCGATTCCCAGGCATTGAGTGCGCGTTCCTGCTGGCGCGATTGGCGCATGGCCGATGTGACAGCTCATGATGGCCTGGTCAGGTCCGATCATCCTTTGGTTCTCGCGATCCTCGGGCGGACTCAGTCGGCGAGCTCGCTCAAAACACTGCTGCGCAGCCCCCTCAATTTCCTCTGGCGCTATGCTCTCGGTTGGAAATCCCCGCAAAGCAGTGCCGAGCCGCTCGTGCTTGACGCCCTGCAAACCGGCGACCTCATCCATCTGGTGCTCGACCGCGCCCTGCGAAACCTCGAAGCGACGGGCGGCCTGACGTCGGCCGACGTGGCTGCCATTCAGGCTGCGGTGGACCAAGCCGCTGGTGCGGTGGCGGCCGAGTGGGAAAGCGAGCGGCCCGTTCCACCCGCTGTTATCTGGGGCCGCACGCTCGGGGATGCGCGCGCTCTTGCCGGACAGGCGCTTGCCTATGGCAATGATCATTTGCCGGGCAGCCGATCCTTTGGCGAGGTCCCGTTCGGCGGGTCCGAGCCCAAGTCGGAGGCGGCATTGCCCTGGGACGCCAGTGTGGCGGTGATCATCCCCGACACCGGATTTCACATTGCCGGCTATATCGACCGGCTCGACATCGCTGATGACGGCAGCCGGGCA
>JAOARA010000217.1 GCA_025211115.1 Roseicyclus sp.
CCGCCAGCCCCTGCGCGAGATGGCCCACCCCGAGGAGATCGCGCCGAAGGTGGTCAACCTCGCCTCGTCCGAGTCCAAGGCCGCGACGGTGCAGTACTACGTAGTGGATGGCGGCTGGACGATATGACGGGCCGCGTCGGGCTGATCGGGCTGGGCGCGATGGGCGCGGGCATGGGGCGCAACCTGCTGGCGAAGACCGGCGGGTTGCAGACCATGGCGCACCGTGACCGCGCGGTGATCGAGGCGCTGGTGGCCGAGGGCGCAACGGAACATGCCGACGCGGCGGCGGTGGCGGCTGCGTCGGACGTGGTGGTGCTGTGCCTGCCCAACTCGACCGTGGTCGAGGCGGTCATGGACCGGATGGCCCCCGCGCTACGCCCCGGCCAGATGGTGATCGACACGGGCACCTCGGCGCTGGCCTCCACGCTGGCCCTGGCGGACCGGCTGGCGGCGCTTGGGGTGGCCTTCGCCGAAGCCCCGCTCACGGGCGGCGCGCAGCAGGCCGCGGATGGCGTCCTCGGCGCGCTGGTCGGCACCACGCCCGAGGGCTTTGCCCGCGCAGCGCCGGTGCTGGCCGCCTTTTGCGAAAGGGTCGAACACTTCGGCCCGGTGGGCGCCGGGGCCAAGGCGAAGTTCATCAACAACTACATGGTGATGGGGATTGCCGCGCTGGTGACCGAGGCCTTCCGCGCCGCCGCCGACGAAGGCATCGACTGGGGCCAGCTGCATGACGTGGTGCAATGCGGCTCGGCCAATTCGGGGGTGCTGAACCGGATCATCGGCAAGGCACGCGATGGCGATTTCTCGGGCTATGTCTTTTCCGTCGGCAATGCCGCCAAGGACATGCGCTACATCGCCGATTACCTCGACGGCTCCGGCCACGGGACGGAGATGTCGCGCGCGGTCCATGACCTGTTCCAGCGGGCCGAGGCGCAGGGCCATGGCGCGCGTCGCATCAGCGAGCTGCTCAGCCCCGAGGTCCGCGACGCCCTCTTCGACGGCTCATAGCCCCAGCTTTTCCACCTGCGCACGCAGGATGCCGGCCGAGGCGCGCAGCCCCTCGGCCTCGGCCTCGTCCAGCTCGGGCCAGAGCGTCGCGGTCACTCCTTCGCGCCCCACCAGCCGCGGCAGAGACAGCGCCACGGGGCCGATCCCCGCGACCTCCGGCTCGACGGTCGAGACCGACAGGACCGCCTGCTCGTCGCCCTTGATCGCCGCCACGATGCGGGCCAGCCCGCCGCCGATGCCATACCATGTCGCGCCCTTGCCCTCGATGATCGTGTAGGCCGCGCGGCGCACGCCCCTGTCGATACGCGCGCGGATATCCGCGGTCAGGGGCGCGCCGACCTGCGCCGCGAAACTGCCCAGCGGCACCGAACCCGCGCGCGCGTTGGACCAGGCCAGCACCTCGCTGTCGCCATGTTCGCCCAGAACGTAAGCGTGGACCGAGCCGGGCGAGATGCCGAGGTGCCGCCCCAACAGCCAGCGGAACCGCGCCGTGTCGAGGATCGTGCCCGACCCGATCACGCGGCCCGGCGGCAGACCCGACAGCGTTTGCGTCACCTGCCCCATGATGTCGACCGGGTTCGAGGCGACCAGAAGGATCGCATCGGGCGCATGGGCCATCACCTCGCCCACCACGGCGCGGAACACCTCGGCGTTGCGCTCCAGAAGCGCCAGCCGCGTCTCGCCCGGTGTCTGCGACACTCCGCAGGCAAGGATGACGACGCCCGCCCCGTCGAGATCGGCGTAATCGCCCGCCCGCACCACCGCGGGCGCGCCGAAGGGGACGGCATGGGCGATATCCTCGGCCTCGGCCCGCGCGCGGGCGGCGTTGAGGTCGATGAAGACAACCTCGGTCGCAATCCCCTTGAGCGTCAGGGCAAAACCCGCCGCCGATCCCACCATGCCTGCGCCGACGATCCCGACCTTCATGGGCACATCCTCCGGTTGCAACAGGCGCATCCCAGCACAGGCGGCGATGCCGGACCAGCCCCTTGACGCAACGTCGACCGGGGATGATCCGCCCGCAGGCGCTGTCCGGTCCCTTGGCGCTCGGTCCTGCCCGAGGGGAAGGCTTGACGCGCCACCGGGGGCCATGCAGACCTGACCCCCGCGAAAGGGGCGCAAGGCATATGCTCAGCTACATCATCCGCCGCATCCTCCAATCGGCGCTCGTGCTACTGGTGGTGGGGCTCGTGGCCTTTGCCATGTTCCGCTACGTGGGCGACCCGGTCGACACGATGCTGGGACAGGAACGCACCGTCGAGGATATCGAGCGGCTGCGCGAGAACCTCGGGCTGAACGACCCGTTCTTCGTGCAATACTGGAATTTCCTGCAACGCGCCGTGCAGGGCGACCTGGGTATTTCCTACCGCCAGGGCCGTCCGGTGGCCGAGATCATCGCCGAGCGCCTGCCCGCCACGCTGGAGCTGGCCGCGGTCTCGGGCCTGTTCGCGCTGGTTTTCGGGATCGTTCTGGGCGTCTTCACCGCGATCCGCCGCGACGGATGGGCGGCCAACACGATCATGACCCTCAGCCTGATCGGGGTGTCGCTGCCGACCTTCCTGATCGGCATCCTGCTGATCTATGTCTTCGCGGTGGAGCTTCGATGGCTGCCCAGCTTCGGGCGCGGCGAGGTGGTGGACCTCGGCTGGTGGACGACGGGGTTCCTGACGCAATCGGGGCTGGTGGCGCTGATCCTGCCGTCGATCACGCTGGGGCTTTACCAGATGACGCTGATCATGCGGCTGGTCCGATCCGAGATGCTCGAGGTGCTGCGGCAGGATTACATCCGCTTCGCCCGCGCCCGTGGCCTCAGGACCAAGGCGATCAACTTCCGCCATGCGCTGAAGAACACGCTGGTGCCGGTCATCACGGTGACGGGCCTGCAGCTTGGCTCGATCATCGCTTTTGCGATCATCACCGAAACGGTGTTCCAGTGGCCGGGTGTGGGGCTTCTCTTCATCAACGCGATCCAGTTCGTCGATATCCCGGTGATGGCGGCCTACCTGATGCTGATCTCGGTGATGTTCGTGGGCATCAACCTGATCGTCGACCTGCTTTACGTCGCGATCGACCCGCGGTTGAGGAGCTGAGGCGATGTCCGACCTTCCCGAACAGAGCGCAGAACGCGCCCGCGCCCGGTCGCGCCTGGCGATGGCATGGGACAGCGACCTTGCCCATTCCTTCCGCCGCTCGCCGGTGGCGATGCTGTCGGCGGCGGTGACGCTTCTGCTGGTGCTCTCGGCGGTCTTCGCGCCGCTCATCGCGCCGCATGACCCGTTCAACCCGGCGACGCTGAACCTGATGAACGGCTTCACGCCGCCGGGCGAGGCCAACATGTTCACCGGCGAAAGCTTCCTCCTGGGCACCGATGACCAGGGGCGGGACGTGTTTTCCACGATCCTCTACGGGCTCAGGATCTCGCTTTTCGTGGGCTTCGCCGCGGTGGGCTTCGCCATGGTGCTGGGGATCACGCTGGGCCTGATCGCGGGCTATGTCGGCGGGCTGGTGGAGACCATCATCATGCGCGTCGCCGATGTGCAGCTGACCTTTCCCGCGATCCTGGTCGCCATGCTGATCTTCGGCGTGGCCAAGGGGATCACGCCGCCCGAATACCGCAACGACGTGGCGATCTGGGTGCTGATCGTCGCCATCGGCCTGTCGGACTGGGTGCAGTTCGCCCGCGTGGTGCGCGGCGCGACCATGGTCGAGAAATCCAAGGAATACGTGCAGGCCGCCCGCCTGATCGGGCGCTCGCCCATGGCGATCATGGTCCGCCACATCCTGCCCAACGTGCTGTCGCCGGTGCTGGTCATCGCAACGATCTCGCTGGCGCTCGCCATCATCGCCGAGGCGACGCTGTCCTTCCTCGGCGTCGGCGCGCCGCCGACCGAGCCGTCGCTGGGCACGCTGATCCGCATCGGGCAAGGGTTCCTCTTCTCGGGCGAGTGGTGGATCCTGTTCTTCCCGGCCTGCACGCTGCTCGTGCTGGCGCTGGCCGTGAACCTGCTGGGCGACTGGCTGCGCGATGCGCTGAACCCGAGGCTGCGCTGATGGCATTGCTGGAGATCGAGAACCTCACCGTCCAGTTCCCCACGCGGCGGCAGACCTTCACCGCCGTGAAGGACGCGCATCTGACGGTGGAGCCGGGGCAGATCCACGGCCTCGTGGGCGAGAGCGGCGCCGGCAAGTCGACCATCGGTGCCGCCGTCATGGGCCTTCTGGACCCGCCGGGGCGGATCACCGGCGGCGTCATCCGGTTCCGGGGCGAGGAGATCTCGGGGCTGGATGCGGCCGCCATGGCGGCGCTGCGCGGCAAGAAGATCAGCATGATCTTCCAGGACCCGCTGACCAGCCTCAACCCGCTCTTCACCGTCAAGCAGCAGCTTGTCGAGACGATCCAGGAACACCTCGGCCTGTCGGATGCCGAGGCAGCCGCGCGGGCGGTGGAGCTGATCGACCGCGTCGGCATTCCGAACGCGAAGGCGCGGGCCGAGCAATACCCGCACCAGTTCTCGGGCGGGATGCGGCAACGCGTGGTGATCGCGCTCGCGCTGTGCTCGGAACCCGACGTGATCATCGCCGACGAGCCGACCACCGCGCTCGACGTCTCGATCCAGGCGCAGATCCTCGACCTGATCAAGGGGCTGGCGCGCGAGCGGCAGGTGGGGGTGATCCTGATCACGCATGACATGGGCGTCATTGCCGACACCACCGACGTGGTGACGGTGATGTATCGCGGCGAGGTGGTGGAAAGCGGCCCGACCGCCCGCGTTCTGGGCCAGCCCGAACACCCCTATACCAGGTCGCTCATCGCCGCCGTGCCGCGGCCCACGGTCAAGCTGCACCGCTTCCCGCTGATCGGCTACGGTGGCCGGGTGACCGAGTTCAAGGTCGAGGATCTGGCCCGCAACTGGCCGCAGACCACGGCGGAACGCGGCACGCCGCTGGTCGAGGCCGACGGGATCACCAAGCGATTTGTGTCGAAACGCGCGCTCCTGCCCTCGATGCGGGAATACTTCACCGCCGTGGATGGCGCGAAGTTCGAGATCCGGCAGGGCGAGGTCTTTGGCCTTGTCGGCGAAAGCGGCTCGGGCAAGTCGACCATCGCGCGGATGATCGCGGGGCTTTACCCGGTCGACGGCGGCGCGGTGCGCTTCGAGGGGCGCGACGTGACGGCGACGGCGCGCGGGGTGCCCGACTGGTACCGGCGCGAGATCCAGATGATCTTCCAGGACCCCTATTCCTCGCTCAACCCGCGGATGCGGGTGGACGAGATCGTGGCCGAGCCCGCGCGGCATCACGGCATCCTTCAGGGGCAGGCGCTGCGCGACCGGGTGGCGGAGCTGCTCGACCGCGTGGGGCTGGGGGCCGAAGCGGGGCTGAAATATCCGCACGAGTTCTCGGGCGGTCAGCGGCAGCGCATCTCGATCGCGCGGGCGCTGGCGACGCAGCCGCGCTTCCTGATCTGCGACGAGCCGACAAGCGCGCTCGACGTGTCGATCCAGGCGCAGATCCTGAACATTCTTAAGGATCTGCAGGAGCATCTGAACCTGACCATGCTCTTCATCTCCCACGACCTGCCGGTGGTGCGCCAGATGTGCGACCGGGTGGGCGTGATGAAGGACGGCAAGCTGGTCGAAGTGGCCGAGACCGAGGCGCTGTTCGAGGCACCGCAGCACGCTTACACGCGGGAGCTTCTGTCGCTGATGCCGCGGCTCGACGGTCTGTCAGACGACGGGCTCGCCCTGGCCTGACGGGGGTTTCGCCGCCTTCGGCGTCGACCCGTGCGAGGGGGTTCCCCCCTCGCGCTCCCCCCCGTATTTGTGGGAAGATGAAGGGCAGGACGCCCATTCGACCGTGAGGACACCACCATGCCGCAACCCGATCACGTCTCGATCTACGAGCTGCCCGATCCCGCCGATCTCGACGAGGACATGCGCCGCTATTTCGAGATCTGCATGGAAAAGCTCGGCATGGTGCCCAACGTGCTGCGCACCTTCTCGAAGAACCAGGACAAGCTGCGGGCCTTTGCGCAATATTACAACACGCTGATGCTGGCGCCCTCGGGCCTGTCCAAACTGGAGCGCGAGATGGTGGCCGTCGTCGTCTCTTCGGCGAACCGGTGTTTCTACTGCCTCGTGGCCCACGGGCAGGCGGTGCGGGCGCTCTCGGGCGATCCGCAGCTGGGCGAGATGCTGGTGATGAACTACCGCGTGGCGCCCCTGGAGCCGCGCCAGCGCGCGATGCTGGATTTCGCCTGGAAGCTGACGACCGCCCCCTGGGAGGTGGACGAGCCCGACCGCGCGGCGCTGCGGGAGGCGGGGTTGAGCGAGGCCGAGATCTTCGACCTGGCCGATGTGATCGGCTTCTTCAACATGTCCAACCGCTTTGCCATCGCGTCCGACATGATGCCGAACGCCGAGTATCACGCGATGGATCGCTGAGCGTTTTCAATACGCTCAGCGTCGTTCTTCATGTGATGGTTTAATCCGCCACGGCCCGCGCGCCGCCCAGGGGGCCGGGCCCGACCAGCCCGTCGATGGGCCCGCGGTAAAGGCCGCGCTCCTGCAGGATCAGCTGGAACTCGATGGCGGTCTGCCGGTCCCAGAACGGCGGGCGCGGCCCGCCCGCGGCGCGCAGGGCCTCGGGTGCGACCTCGCCGGTTTCCAGCGCCGCGATATACCCCTGCGCCGCGGCCACGGGATCGGCGGGGCGGCCGATGCCCTGCTCGGTCAGGTAGGCCAGCGCGGCGATGGCGGAGGGCAGACCGGCCTCGGCGGCGACCCGCGTCCAGCGCAGCCGAGAGGCGGGATTGGGCGGAACGCCCTCGGCCCCGTCGGTGTAGATCCGCGCCAGCGCCAACGCGGCATCGAGGTTCCCGCCGCGCGCGGCGGCGGCGAAGAGCGGCACGGCCGCGCGCGGATCGGGGACGCCGAGCGCCGGATCGGCATTACCCGGAACACCGTCGCCCGTCAGGTAGATCTGCGCGAGATTGGCCTGCGCGAAATGGTAACCCTCGTCGGCTGCGGCCTCGAACAGGCGCAGCATTTCCGCGGCATCGCGCGGCACGCCGCGGCCGAGGCGATGCATGAAGGCCAGCGTCGCCATGCCCGCGGGATCGCCCGCCGCGACCGCGGCGCGGTAGGCCTCGACCGCGCGGTCGATGTCGGCGCGGATCGGGCCGATGCCGAAGTTGTAGTAATCGCCAAGCCGCGTGTGCGCGGCCCCGACACCGGCCTCGGCCGCACGCTCGTAGAGCGCGACCGCGTCACGATGCGCGCCGCGGGCCTGTTCGACCGTGGCGAGGTGAAAGAGCGGGCCGCCCGCCTCGGGGGCCAGCGTCGCCGCCTCCTCGCAGAGCGGCAGCGCCGCGCGCAGACGGTCGAAAACGGCCCGCTGCGCGGCCTCGCTGACGGGAACGGCGGCGGACGGGGGGCCTGCGGCCTCCATGCAGGCGGCGACGGCGGCCTCGGCGGCACGGCGGGCTTCGCGCTCCTCGGCCAGGCGCGCGACCTCGGCGGCGATGGCGGCGCGGCTGGCCTCCTGTTCGGCCGCGGCCTCGAGG
>JAOARA010000218.1 GCA_025211115.1 Roseicyclus sp.
GAGCGGCTGGCGGGCGAGCATTCCGGCATCGGCTTCTACCTCTCGGGCCACCCGCTCGACGATTACATGCCCGCGCTCAAGCGCAAGGGCGTGCAGACCTTGGCCGAGGTCGAGCGCAAGGTGCAGGGCGGCGCCTTCGTCGCCAAGATGGCCGGCGCCGTCTCCTCCCGGCAGGAGCGCAAATCGCAAAAGGGCAACCGCTTCGCCTTCGTCGCGCTCTCCGATCCGACGGGGCTTTACGAGGTGACGATGTTCTCCGACGTGCTCGAGGCGACGCGCCAGCATCTCGAGACCGGCTCGAACGTCCTCCTGCAGGTCGAGGCCACGCTCGAGGCCGACCAGCTCAAACTCCTCTGCCGCGGCGTGCAGCCCATCGACAGCGCCGTCGCGCAAGAGGCCATGGGCCTGCGCGTCTTCGTCGAGGGCGAGACCGGCATCGCCTCGGTCCGCTCGCTGCTGACCCGCATGGCCGAGGACGCCGCCCGCGCCGCCCGCGGCCCGATCCACCTGTGCCTCATGCACCCCGACCTGCCCGGCGAGGTGGAACTGCTCCTCGGCGAGAACTTCCCCGTCTCCCCCCAGATCAAGGGCGCCCTGCGCTCTATGGATGGGGTGGTCACGGTCGAGGAGGTCTGAGACCCCTCAGCCCTCCCCCATCAGCGCCAGCCAATCCTGCCGCGCGCCAAGCACCCTGAGGATCAGGATGCCGTCACCCTCGGCCCGATACACGATGATATGTTTCTCCGCCGAATAGCCCCGCAATCGACCACGCGAAGGGGCGAGCGGGCGGCCCATCCCCGGCATGGAGGCGAGCAACCCGAACACCTCCCGCAACCTGCGTGCATAGGCATTCGCCGGGTCCCGGCCCCACCGGTCGGCACCATAGGTCCAGATCGCCTCGAGGTCGCGCGCCGCCGCAAGGCTCAGTCGGGCGTCAGTCCTGCCCATGCTCGGCGTTCATGCGGGCGAGGAACTCCTCGAAGTCGAACCCCTCCGCAACCCCGCTGTCGATGCCCTTCTGCACCTCCGCCATGAGCGAGGCCATCGCCGCCTCGCGCTCCTGGTCGCGGCGGATCAGGTCGCGGACGTAGTCGCTCGCGTTCGCATATCGCCCGTCGGCGCTGCGGCTTTCCACCCAGGCCTTCATCGCATCGGGTAGGGATACGTTCATCGTCGCCATGCCGGGCACCTCCTGCGCCGCACGATAGCCCCTATGGCAATCTTTGCCAAGCGCGCGACCCCTCTTCCCTTCGCCTCGGCGCGCCCCTACCGTCGCGTCCCGATGGCACCCGACACCACCCTCGACCGCCGCGCCTCATGGGGACGGCTGGGCCTGTCCCTCCTGATCTCGCTGATCGGGAACGTGGGGATGTGGGCGATCATCGTCATCCTGCCCGCGGTGCAGGCCGAATTCGGCGTGGACCGGGCCGATGCCTCGATCCCCTACACGCTCACCATGATCGGTTTCGCCGCCGGGAACTTCCTGATCGGCCGCGCGGTCGACCGCTGGGGCATGGCGCCCTGCCTCGCCGGATCGGCGCTGCTGATGGCGCTCGCCTATGCCGCCGCCGCCTTCGCCCCCAGCCTCGCCACGCTCTCGGCGCTGCAACTCTTGATCGGCTTCGGCACCGCCACCAGCTTCGGCCCGCTCATCGCCGATGTCTCCCAATGGTTCCTGAAACGCCGCGGCATCGCCGTGGCGATCATCGCCTCGGGCAATTACCTGTCGGGCGCGATCTGGCCGCTGATCCTCGCCGATATCCTCGCAGGCCCCGGCTGGCGCACGGCCTATCTCGTCATCGCCGCCACCACCTTCGCCGTGATGCTGCCCGCCACGTGGCTCCTGCGCAAACCGCTCCCCGAGGGCGCGCTGCAGGCCTCCGAAAGCGCCGCCGCGCTCAAGGCGCGCACGGCGGGCCTGTCACCGCGCGCGCTCACATGGCTTCTCGCCGCCGCGGGCATCGGCTGCTGCGTGGCCATGTCCATGCCGCAGGTCCATATCGTCGCCTATTGCACCGGCCTCGGCTACGGCCCGGCGGTGGGCGCGGAAATGCTCTCGCTCATGCTGATGGGCGGCGTCGCCTCGCGCCTCGTCTCGGGCCTTCTGGCCGACAGGCTCGGCGGCGTCCTCACGCTCCTGATCGGCTCCACCCTCCAGATGCTCGCCCTCATCCTCTACCTGCCGACGACGGGGCTGACCTCGCTCTACCTCGTCTCGCTGATCTTCGGCCTCAGCCAGGGCGGCATCGTGCCGAGCTATGCCATCATCGTCCGCGAATACCTGCCTGCACGCGAGGCGGGCGCGCGGGTGGGCTTCGTCATCATGGCGACGATCCTCGGCATGGCGCTGGGCGGCTGGCTCTCGGGGCTGATCTACGACCTGACCGGCTCCTACCAATGGGCCTTCCTCAACGGCATCGCCTTCAACGCGCTCAACGTCGCCATCATGGTCACGATCCTTCTGCGCTCCCGCCCGCGCAGCCCCCGCATGGCCCAGCCCGCTTAACCCTTCATCAAGGTTAACGCGCGCGCCCTGCTTTGGGTCCCTGCTTCATCTTGGCAGATACAACTCCGGGGGGAGTCGCGGTACGCGACGGGGGGCAGAGCCCCCCACTGTCCCGACGCCGGTCACCAATGCGGTGGCCTCTGGTCGGCGAGCGGAACCGTCCCGCCCGCATCCACCTCCCGCTCGGCCTCGCGCTGCATCAGCATCTCGACCCGGCGGGTCAGCCGCGCGATCTCGGCATCCTGCCGCGCGACCACCTCCGACAGGTCATCCACCGCCCGCTCCAGGTGGGCGATCCGCTCTTCGAGGTCCGTGTTGCCTGCCATTCAGCCCCTCCTTCGCCGTATGCACGGGGTGTGTACGGCCTGTGTACGCGATGTGACCGCCCCGGACCCGCCGGTCAAGCCCGCCGCCTTGCCGATCCCGCCCCCCTCCGCTAGAGGGGGCGCAACCCCGGACCCGGATGCGAGACGCACCATGGCCAAGCAAAAGAAACAGCCCCGCCCCAAGGCCGAAACGCCGAAAGGGTTCCGCGATTATTTCGGCGCCGAGGTGACCGAACGCCAGCACATGCTGGAAAAGATCGCCGAGGTCTACCGCCTCCACGGCTTCGACCCGCTGGAAACCTCCGCCGTCGAAACGGTCGAGGCCTTGGGCAAGTTCCTCCCCGACGTGGACCGCCCCAACGAGGGCGTTTTCGCCTTCGAAGAAGACGACACCTGGCTCGCGCTGCGCTACGACCTGACCGCCCCGCTCGCCCGCGTCGCAGCCCAGTATCGCAACGACCTCCCCTTCCCCTATCGCCGCTACGCGATGGGGCCGGTCTGGCGCAACGAGAAGCCGGGGCCGGGGCGGTTTCGGCAATTCTATCAATGCGATGCGGATACCGTGGGCGCGCCCTCGGTCGCGGCGGATGCCGAGATCTGCGGGATGCTGGCCGACACGCTCGAGGCCGTCGGCATCCCCCGCGGCGACTACATCGTGCGGGTGAACAACCGCAAGGTTCTGAACGGCGTGCTCGAGGTCGCGGGCCTTGCGGGCGAGGACAAGGAGGCCGAGCGCGGCATCGTGCTGCGCGCCATCGACAAGCTCGACAAGTTCGGGCCGGAGGGCGTCCGCCACCTCCTCGGCGAGGGGCGCATGGACGAGAGCGGCGACTTCACCAAGGGCGCGGGCCTGTCCGAGGCGCAGGCCGATGTCATCATGGGGTTCATGGATGCACGGCGCGCGGATGGCGCGGCCACGGTGGCGCGCCTGCGCGAGCTGGTGGCGGGCTCGCAGACCGGCGAGCAGGGCGTGCAAGAGCTTGAAACGATTGCAGAACTTCTCGCCGCCGCGGGCTACGGCCCCGACCGTATCGTGATCGACCCCTCGGTCGTCCGGGGCCTCGGCTACTACACCGGCCCCGTCTTCGAGGCCGAGCTGACCTTCGAGATCACCGACGAAAAGGGCCGCCCGCGGCAGTTCGGCTCGGTCGCAGGCGGCGGGCGCTATGACGACCTCGTCAAGCGGTTCACCGGGCAGGAGGTGCCGGCCACCGGCGTCTCCATCGGCGTCGACCGGTTGCTGGCAGCCCTCCGCGCCAAGGGCCGCCTGAGCGGCGAGAGCCAAGGCCCCGTCATCGTCACCGTCATGGACCGCGACCGCATGGCCGAGTACCAGGCGATGGCCACCACGCTGAGGCAGGCGGGCATCCGGGCCGAGGTCTATCTCGGCAACCCCAAGAACTTCGGCAACCAGTTGAAATACGCCGACAAACGCGCCAGCCCCGTCGCCGTGATCCAGGGCGAGGACGAGGCCGCGCGCGGCGTGGTGCAGCTCAAGGACCTGATCCTCGGCGCGAAGCTGGCCCAAGAGGCGACGCTCGAAGAATGGAAATCCCAGCCTGCGCAGGTCGAGGTGCCGCTCGCAGATCTTGTAGAAGAAACCCGCAAGCTGCTGGGCCGCCACCAGTGAGCGAGAAAGCCGCCATAAGGGCCGAGGCCGCGCGCCTTGCCGCCTATTTCGAGGCCGCGGGCGCGATGCCGTTCGAGGCCGATCTCCTGTTGCCCGCCGACACGCTGCTGGACCTCTACGGCGAGGACATCCGCGCGCGCGCCTACGTCACCCATGACCCCGACCGGGGCGAGATGATGCTGCGCCCCGATTTCACCGTGCCGGTCGTCCAACGCCACATGGCAGGCGGGGCGGAGCCCGCGCGCTACACCTACGCGGGCGAGGTGTTCCGCACGCAGGCCGCAGGGTCGAACCGGCCGAGCGAATACCTGCAGGTTGGTTACGAGCTGTTCCAGCGCGACGATCCCGTCGCTGCCGATGCCGAGGTTTTCGCCCTCTTCTCCGAGGTGTTGTCGCCCGCCGGGCTGCGCGCGGTGACGGGCGATATCGGCATCCTGCTGGCGGCCATCGACAGCCTGACGACGACGGACGCGCGCAAGGCGGCGCTGCGCCGCCATGTCTGGCGCCCGCGCCGCTTCCGCGCGCTGATCGACCGCTACACGGGCCGCGCGCCCGTGCCGCAAGCGCGCGCCGCGCTGGTCGAGGCGGTGCAGGCGCGCGACGCCGCCCCGCTGATCGCCGAAGGCGGCCCCGAGATCGGCCTGCGCAGCGCGGGCGAGATCGCGGCCCGCATCGCAGCACTGGCCGAAGATGCCGCCGCCCCGCCCATCCCCGCCGCCGAGGCCGAGGTTCTGGGCGTGATCCTGTCGCTCAAGGCCGCCTTGCCCGACGCCTGCGAGCAGTTGCGGGACGTCTGCGTCGACCTGCCGGGCCTGTCCCCCGCGGTCGAGACCTTCGCCGCCCGCATCGCGGCGCTGGACGAGGCGGGGATCGACGTGGCGGGCCTGCCCTTCGAGGCGAGCTACGGGCGCACGACGATGGAATATTACGACGGTTTCGTCTTCGGCTTCCTGGCCGAGGGGCGCGCCGACCTGCCGCCCGTGGCCACCGGCGGGCGCTACGACGCGCTGACCCGCATCCTTGGCGGGGGGCGCTCCATTCCCGCGGTGGGCGGGGTGATCCGGCCCGAGCTTCTGCGCCGCGTGATGACGGAGGCCATGGCATGACGATCCGGCTTGGGGTGCCCTCCAAGGGGCGGCTGATGGACAAGACCTTTGGCTGGTTCGCGGATCGCGGGCTGGACATGCGGCGCAGCGGGTCCGAACGCGAATACGCCGCCGAGGTGGCGGGGGCGGACGTGGAGCTGATGCTGCTCTCGGCGGGCGAGATCCCGCGCGAACTGGCGGCGGGGCGCATCCACCTCGGCGTCACCGGGTCCGATCTTGTGCAAGAACGCATCCCCGCCTGGGACCAGGCGGTCGAGGTGGTGGCGCAGATGGGCTTCGGCCATGCCGACCTGGTGATCGCGGTTCCGGCCTGCTGGGTCGATGTTGCCACGCTCGACGATCTTGACGCGGTCGCCGCGGCGTTCCGGGCGCGGCACGGGTTCCGCCTTCGGATCGCCACGAAATATCACCGGCTGGTGCGCGATTTCCTGCGCGAGGCGGGCGTCGCCGATTACCAGCTGGTCGACAGCCAGGGTGCGACCGAGGGGACGGTGGCCCATGGCACCGCCGAGGCGATCGCCGACATCACCTCGACCGGTGAGACGCTGCGGGCCAACCATCTGAAAATCCTCGAGGATGGCTTGATCCACCGCTCCGAGGCGACGCTGTTCCGCGCCCGCGGCGCGGCCTGGGGCGCGGCCGAGCGCGCGGCACTGGACCAGGTGATCGGCCTGATCGACGGGGCGTGATCAACCGGGCCTGACCCGTCAGAGCACCCCGATATCGGCCAGCGCCGATTGCAGTTCGGGCGGCAGCGCCTCTTCGCTTTCGCGGCCCTTGGGCAGGTCGCGCGGTGCATCCTCGGGCTTGAGGTAGCGCCAGCCCTGGAAGGGGCGCTTGGGTGTCGCAGCCACCCGCGTCACCTCGGGGTCGAGCACGATGCCGCAGCGCGTGATGC
>JAOARA010000219.1 GCA_025211115.1 Roseicyclus sp.
GCGGCGCGAGCCGCTGTTGGTGGCGACCGAGACCCCCATCAGTCGAGCTGCCGCGACAGGAGGGTGGAAAACTCGTCCGCGAACCCTTCAAGGCCAGAGACCAGCCGGTCGGCATCGCCGCTCAACTTGTTGTAGAGGATCACCGCCGGGATGGCCGCCAGCAGGCCGAGGCCCGTGGCAAGCAGTGCCTCGGCGATGCCGGGGGCCACCACGGCGAGCGAGGTGTTGCCCGAGACCGCGATTTCCTGGAACGACCGCATGATCCCCCAGACCGTGCCGAACAGGCCGACGAAGGGCGCGGCCGAACCCGTGGTCGCAAGGAAGTTCAGCCCCTGCGTCCAACGCTCGCTTTCGCGCGCGATGGCCACGTCCATCGACCGGTCGACGCGCTGCTGCACGCCGGGGATCAGCCCGCCGTCATCGCGCAAGGACCGGCGCCATTCGGTCATGCCCGCCACGAAGACACGCTCATAGGCGCTGCCCGGCGCTTCGGCGACCTGCTCATACAGCTCGTCGAGCGGCTCGCCCGACCAGAAGGCCGCATCGAAGGCCGCGGCGGTGGCGCGCGCGCGGCGATACATGCCGAGCTTGGTGAAGGTCACGGCCCAGACCCAGACCGAGGCGACGATCAGCGCGATCATGACCAGCTGAACCGTCAGCGAGGCCCGGAAGAAAAGCGCAATGATGGTGTAATCCGCCTGTTGCGCGGCAGCGAGTGCTTCGGTTTCCATGACTGGTAAAGGGTTCCTTTGCCCGACCTCAATGCTCCACGGGCGTGTTTTCACGCCTCATTAAGGATGCAGTTTACCAGTTTACAGGGGGTTTGCGAACACTTCTCTGTCAGGGGCTGACATCTGCCGTGAAGGGCCCGAGTTTTGCGCGAATATCCGCCGGAAGCCGGGCCGCGCGCCCCTCGGCATTCAGCACCACGACGGTGACGGTCGCCCGGAACAGCAGCGTGTCACCGCGCCAGACCTCCTGCGGCATGACGAAGCTTGCGCCCTTCACATCGGTCAGCTGCGTCCGCACCTCGATCTGGTCGTCATAGCGCGCGGGGCTGAGGTAATCGGCCTCGACCCTGCGCACGGCAAAGACAAGGCCCGCGGCCTTCATCGCGGTCTGATCGACGCCCGCCTCGCGCACCATCTCGGAGCGCGCGCGCTCGATGAAGCGCAGGTAGTTGGCGTAATAGACGATCCCGGCAAGGTCGGTGTCCTCGTAATAGACGCGGATCGGCCAGCGGTGGATCATTGTGCCCTCGGCAGGCGCGCGGCAAGGCGCAGCGCATGGGACGGATCGGTCGCATGGGCCGGCATGACCGGGTCATAGGCCGCGCGGATCAGGTCGCCGATCTGCGGCTTGAGGATCGCGGGGCCGCCCTCCTTCAGCACGGCGAGGGGCGATTGGCCGAGAAACGCGGTGTCGGACCACAGAAGGATCGTCTGCACGACCTGGGACAGCGCGATGGTCTCGGCAGGGGCCGCGGACATGGCGGCATCCATGCGGACGAAGACGAAGGCGGCCTTGATCGCGCCGGTCTCGTCGAAGCGAAAGGCGCGATACTGGTTGGCGTCCGCACCCTCCAGCCGGGCGACCGTCTGGGCCAGGTCGGGGATCAGCCGGTCGAGGTTCGGCGTCGCCGTCAGCTCGGACCAGTCCCGCAGGAAGAACACCATCAGGTTCGCGCCCAACTCGGGGTCGGTCTCGGCCATCTTGTGACCGGCAAGCGCCACCACCGCCTCGATCGCGCCCTTCAGGACGGAGACGGTCGCATCCTCCACCCCGAAGACCACGGGCACGATGGGCCGCCCCCAGCGCGCGAACAGGTATTGCCCGTCGGCACGGGTGAAGAGCGCGGTGACCTCGTCGGGGGTGAGGGGGGCAAGCGTGGTGTCGGTCATGGCGCTTACCTAAACGCGACGCTCCGCGGCGGCAACGCCCCAAGCCCCGGCGACATTGTCGGGACCTGGCTCAACGCTCCGGCGGCGCGGGCAGATGAGCACCCCATTTCCGGATCAATTCAGCGGCAGGGTCCACCCCCATACGCTCCGAAAAGACCAGCAGAAAGCCCAGCAGATCGGCGATTTCATCCGCCAGATCATCGAGGTCCGCCGCGCCACGCCCCTGACCGGTCAGGCGCAGATATGCCCCCGTCACCTCGCCCAGTTCCTCGGTCATCTTCAGCAGCGCGAACTCGGCGGTTTGCGGGGCTTGGAAGCGCGCGGAATAGATGGCCGCCACTTGCGTTGCGAGCGCGGTCAGATCGCCAAGCCGGTCCGTCAAAACAGATCCCCCTGCCCCGGCAGGCTCGGCGCGGGCAGGCCGAGGTGCGTCCACCCCTTCTGCGCCAGCATCCGCCCGCGCGGGGTGCGCGCGATCAGGCCCTGTTGCAGCAGGTAGGGCTCGATCACCTCCTCGATCGAATCCCGGCTTTCCGACAGTGCCGCCGAGAGGGTCTCCACCCCCACCGGCCCGCCGCCGTAATTTTCGGCCATGAGGCCGAGGTAACGCCGGTCGGCCCCGTCGAGACCGAGGTGATCCACCCCCAGCCGCGTCAGCGCGCTGTCGGCGATGGCCCGCGTCAGCCGCCCGTCGCCTTCGACCAGCGCAAAGTCGATCACCCGCCGCAAGAGCCGCCCCGCGATGCGCGGCGTGCCGCGGGCGCGGGCGGCGATCTCGTGAACGCCATCGGGGTCCGAGGGCACGCCCGACAGACGCGCGCCGCGCTCGACGATGCGGGTCAGCTCTTCGGTGGTGTAGAACTGCAGCCGCGTGGGGATGCCGAAGCGGTCGCGCAGCGGCGTCGTGAGCAGCCCCATCCGCGTGGTGGCCCCCACCAGCGTGAAGGGCTGCAACTCGATCCGCACGGTGCGCGCGGCGGGGCCTTCGCCGATGACGAGGTCCAGCTCGAAATCCTCGAGCGCGGGATACAGCACCTCTTCGACGGCGGGGTTCAGGCGGTGGATCTCGTCGATGAACAGAACATCGCGCGCCTCGAGATTGGTCAGGATCGCCGCGAGGTCGCCGGCCTTGGCCAGCACCGGGCCCGAAGTCATGCGGAAATTCACGCCCAGCTCGCGCGCCATGATCTGCGCCAGCGTCGTCTTGCCGAGGCCGGGGGGACCGTGAAACAGGACATGGTCCATCGCCTCGCCCCGGCGGCGCGCGCTTTCGATGAAGACCGACAGGTTCGCCCGCGCCTCGGCCTGGCCGATGAACTCGGACAGGGTCTGCGGACGCATCGCGCGGTCGGCATCCTCGGGCAGCGGCGCGGGGCGCAGGGTCGGGTCGGGTTCGCTCATCAGGGTCCTCTATGCCGCAGGGTGGGCGGTTCCGCCATAGGCGGGTGCGCCCAACGCCCCCGTCAGTCCTTCGGCGCCAGCAGGCGCAGCGCCGCCCGGATCAGCGCGGGCGCCTCGGCCTCCGGGTCGCTGCCCGAGGCTTCGGCCACCGCGCGCGCGGCATCCGAGGGGCCGTAGCCGAGGTTCGTCAACGCCGAGAGCGCATCGGCCTGCGCCGCGCCGGATGGCGCGCGGGCGGGGCCGGGCGCGGGTGCCACGGAGGCCGCCCCCGTCTCGATCAGCGCGTCGGCGGCCAGCGTGCCCGCCGCCTGGCCCATCGTGCCGCCCAGCGCCATGACGCCGGGCGCCTTGTCCTTCAGCTCGTTCACCACGCGCTGCGCCAGTTTCGGCCCGACCCCCTGCGCCGCCTTGACCGCGGCCCAGTCGCCGATGGCGATGGCGCGCGCCACGCCCTCGGGGCCGAGCGTGCCGAGGATCGCCATGGACGCCTTGGAGCCGACGCCTTGCACAGAGGTCAGCAGCCGGTGCCACTCGCGTTCGTAGGGCGTCGGAAAGCCGAAAAGCTGCAACAGGTCTTCACGGACCAGCAGCTCGGTGTAAAGCGCGGCCACCAGCCCCGCCCCCGGCAGGGCGGCCAGCGTGCGCTCGGAGCAATGCACGGTATAGCCCACGCCGCCCACGTCGAGCAGCACATGGTCGGCGGCCTTGTAGTCCACCCGCCCCGTCAGCTTGCCGATCATGACGCCACCCCGATCGCCTGCACCAACCGGCGGGAGCTTTGGGCATGGAAAGCATGGCAGATCGCAATGGCGAGCGCATCGGCGGCATCCGGGCCGACGGGGTCGCAGCCGGGCAGTTGCAACCGCACCATGTGCTCGACCTGGTGCTTCTCGGCATGGCCGACGCCGACCACCGCCTTCTTCACCGCGTTGGGCGCGTATTCCGCCACCGGCAGCCCCGCTTGCGCGGGCACCAGCATGGCGATGCCGCGCGCCTGCCCCAGCTTCAGCGTGCCCGCCCCGTCGCGGTTGACGAAGGTCTGTTCGACCGCGGCCGTGTCGGGTGCGTGGCGCGCGACCACGTCGCTTAACTGGTCATGCAGCGCCAGAAGCCGCGCGGCCAGCGCGCCGGTCCCGCTCAGGCAATGGCCGTTGGCGACATGCCTGAGTCGCGACCCATCGGCCTCGATCACCCCCCATCCGAGGCACCTGAGCCCCGGGTCGATCCCGATGATCCGCATCCGCCTGTCCATGCCCCGTGACTTCGCCGCTTTCTGCGACCTTTCTGCATCACTAGCACGAAAGGCGAACATTGCCTAGCGCGCTCTGGTCCGCCTGTCTGTTTTCCGGCCCGGAAAGTCGCTTTCGGACCACGTCGAAAATGCGACATCCAAAACCGTCATCGAGGCGTCGAAAAACGACACGGACAGGCGGATTTTTGCCATGTTTTTAAGGGGGATGAGCGGGTTTTTCTGCCATGCAGAAACTGCATGAGACCCATGCGAAAATCCGAGCTTGCGAGACGCTTTCGTGACTTCTAGATGCGCCCTGTTCGCGGGATCGCCCACAGGCATCCCCGCGCATTCGGAAACCGACGATCGGAAAGGACACGACCGATGGCCATCATGACGAACCGCCCCCTCGGCGCCGGCTTCGGCGCGACCGGTGTGCTTGCCGATATCGTCGGCAAGATCGCCGCCTGGAACGACGCCCGCGTGACCCGCAAGGGTCTCTCGGCACTCAGCGACCGCGAGCTCGACGACCTCGGGCTCGTGCGCGGCGACATCGACGATATCGCGAACGGCACCTTCAAGCGCTGATCGCCCCGCAAGACAGACACACGGACCAGAAAATTGGCGCCCCCGCCGCAAGGCCGGGGCGCCTTTTTCTTGCCCGCGCGCCCCGTGCCGCCTCAGCGGCGCAGGGTCAGCGTGGTCCAGTCGCCGATCTCGCGGCGGTCCTGCAGCGACAGCCCTTCGGCGGCGTAGGCGGCGATGACATCCTCGGCCTGCGGGGTCAGCAGCCCCGAGAGGATCACATGCCCCCCCGGCGCGACATGGGCCGCGACCGATGGCGCAAGCTCGATCAGGGGCCCCTTGAGGATATTGGCGAAGACAAGGTCATAGGGCGCGCGCGCGGCAAGATCGGCGTGATCGAAGCCCGCCGCCTCGACACAGGCGACCTTGGCCGCCACGCCGTTGGCCGCCGCGTTCACCACGGCGACATCCACGGCCACCGGGTCGATGTCGGAGGCGATGAAGGCGCCGTCCAGCACCTTGGCCGCCGCGATCGCCAACACCGCCGTGCCGCAGCCGATGTCGGCCACCGCCTCGGGGCGCAGCCCTGTGTCGAGCAGACGGTCGAACGCCTCGAGGCAGCCCTGCGTGGTGCCGTGATGCCCGGTTCCGAAGGCCATCGCGGCCTCGATCAACAGCCCCACCCGACCCTCGGGCAGGCTGTCCGCATCATGCGAGCCGTAGACGAAGAAGCGCCCCGCCTCGACCGGGTGCAGCTCGCGGCGCACATGGGCGACCCAGTCGGTCTCGGGCACCTCCGAGACGGTGAAGGGCCTGGCCCCATGCGCGACGGCAAGGATCGTCAGCGCGATATCGTCGGGGGCCTCGGTGAAATAGGCCCCCACCTCCCACAGGCCCGAGCCGTCTTCCATCTCGAAGACGCCGACGCCGGTCGGCTCCGGCTCGAGATCCTCGAGCGCAAGGCCAAGCGCCTCGGCGCGGTCCTTGTCGGGCAGGGTGGTCAGGGCGGTCCATGTGGGCATGTCAGGCGCTCCGTATCGCGGGATGCCGCGGGCCTACGCCCTTCGCGCGCCCTTGGCAACGCCGCCTATTCGGCAGGCGCGGGCGCGGGGCGCACCAGCACCGTCTCATTGCCCGGTTCGGGGTGACGCGGCACGAGAAGCGACAGGGCCAGCGACACCGCCGCCATGCCCGCCGCAAGGAAGAAGACCGAGGTGGGCGAGGTCAGCCACAGGTAGCCAAGTGCGGCCGGAAGGAACACCGCCGCGATATGGTTGATGGTAAAGGCCACCGCCGCGGTGGGCGCGATGTCGCCGGGATCGGCGATCTTCTGGAAATAGGTCTTGATGGCCAGCGCCAGCGCGAAGAACAGGTGGTTCAGCACGTAGAGCGCCCCCGCCATCCACGGGCCCCAGTCGTAGATGTAAAGGCCTGCGTAAAGCAGGAAGATCGCGCCGAGCCCCGCGTATTCCACCACCAGCGCCAGCCGCTCGCCGAAGCGCGAGACGACCGCGCCCAGAAGCGGAGCCGCCACCATGTTGGCCAGCAGCGTTCCCATGAAGAGCGCCGTGATCTCGTGAACGTCGAACCCGTAGCGCTCGACCATCATGAAGGCGGCGAAGACGACGAAGATCTGCCGCCGTGCGCCCGACATGAACTGCAGCGCGTAATAAAGCCAGTAACGCCGGCGCAGCACCATCTTCTTGGTCTGCGGGTTGGGGCTTTCGAATTGCGGGAAGGCGAGGAACGCGATCAGCGCGATCAGGGCGGTGGTCCCGCCCGCGACCCAGTAGACAAGGTCGTAGCTCAGGTCATAGGCCCGCCATGTCACCACGATCAGCCCGTAGGCCAGAAGCGTCGCCCCCGACCCGATGGACAGAAGCCAGCCCAGCGTCTGCGGGGCCTTCTTCTTGTCGATCCACTGCAACTGCAGCGACTGGTTCACCGTCTCGTAGTAATGGAACCCGATCGAGCTGAGCAGCGTAACGAACAAAAGGCCGCCCAGCGTGGGGAACTGCGCGGTCAGCGCGGTGGCAACCCCCAGCATCACCAGCGAGATCAGCGCCAGCACCTGTTCGCGCACGAAGAGGATGATGGCGATGACCCCGATGGCGAGAAAACCGGGGATCTCGCGCACCGTGTGCAGCCAGCCGATATCGGCCCCGTCGAACCCCGCCATCTCGATGACGAAATTGTTCAGAAGCGCAGACCACGTTGCAAAGGCGATGGGCATGCCGAAGGCCATCAGCGCCAGCAGCGCGACGGGCCGCCGCCACAGGGGCAACCGCTCCGCCTCGGCGAGCGGCAGGGTTCTGAGGGTGTCTCCGAGTGCCATCGCCATGGCTTTACGCCCGAAACCCGCCCTCGTCCATCACGATACCGGTGCAGCCCTGCACAGCCGCCCCTGCATCTTCATCCCCCAAATATGGCGGGGGGAAGCCGCAGGCCGGGGGGGCAGCGCCCCCCCCGAATTTTCGTACGAAAATTCGCATCCGCGCCCCGCCCCCGGCGCGCCGGGTCCCCC
>JAOARA010000220.1 GCA_025211115.1 Roseicyclus sp.
GGGTCGGGGGCGGCATTCCGCCCATGTCGATCTCGATATGGGTGATGTGCATGGTCATGCGCCCTCCCCTTTGTTCAGGCGGTCGAGGCGCGCGCGCACGGAGAGGCCGTGCGCCTCGAGGCTTTCGGAGCGCGCCAGCGTCTCGGCCGCCGGGCCGATGGCCTTGAGGGCTGCGGGCGTCATCTGGGCCAGCGTGGTGCGCTTCATGAAGTCGAGCACCGACAGGCCCGAGGAGAAGCGGGCCGAGCGCGCCGTGGGCAGCACGTGGTTGGGGCCGCCGATGTAGTCGCCGATGGCCTCGGGCGTCCATTGGCCGAGGAAGATGGCACCGGCATGGGTGATCTTTTCGGACAGCGCGACGGGGTCGGCGACGCAGAGCTCGAGGTGTTCGGGCGCGGCGCGGTTCGACAGCTCGGCCGCCTCGGACAGGTCGCGGACCGTCACGACGGCGCCGAAGTCGCGCCAGCTGGCCCCCGCGATGGCGCGCCGCTCCAGCGTTTCGAGGCGTTTCTCGACGGCCTGCGCCACGGCCTGCCCGAAGGCGGCGTCATCGGTGATCAGGATCGACTGCGCGCTTTCGTCGTGCTCGGCCTGTGACAGCAGGTCGAGGGCGATCCAGTCGGGGTCATTGTCACGGTCGGCGATCACGAGGAGCTCCGAAGGGCCCGCGATCATGTCGATGCCGACGCGCCCGAAGACGCGGCGCTTGGCGGCGGCGACGAAGGCGTTGCCGGGGCCGGTGATCTTGTCGACGGGGGCGATGGTGGCGGTGCCATAGGCCATGGCGGCCACGGCCTGCGCGCCGCCGATGCGGTAGATCGTGTCGATGCCCGACAGGTGGGCGGCCAGCAGAACGAGCGGGTTGGCCTTGCCGTCCGGCGTGGGGGCGCACATCACCAGCCGTTCGACACCCGCGACCTGCGCGGGGATGGCGTTCATCAGGACCGAGGACGGGTAGCTTGCCAGCCCGCCCGGCACGTAGAGACCCGCCGCCGAAACGGGCGTCCAGCGCCAGCCCAGCGTCGCGCCCTCGGGGTCGGTCCAGCGTTCGTCCTGCGGCAGCTGGCGGACGTGGTAGGCGCGGATGCGCTCGGCGGCACGTTCGAGCGCGGCGCGCTCCTCGGGCGGGACGGTGGCGATGGCCTCGGCGATCTCGTCTTGCGAGACCGCCAGCGTCTCGGGGGTCAGCGACAGGCGGTCGAAGCGTTCGGTCAGCTCGATGACGGCGGCATCGCCGCGGGTGCGGACATCGGCGATGATGCCCGCGACGATCTCGTCGACCTCGGGCGTATCCTCGCGCTTCATTTCCAGAAGCGCGGCGAAGCGCGCGTCGAACCCTGCATCGCGGCTGTCGAGAAAGATCGGCATCGTCGTCCCATTCCTGATCGCCCGGTCGGTCTAGCGTCTATGGGCGCGAGGGTGAAGCACACATTCCGCCGCGCGGGGGGCGCGCAGGGATCAGGGCGCGGTCAGGGCACGGTCAGGACGCGGTCAGGACGCGTCAAGATGCAGGACGAAGAGCGCCCTTATCGGCAAAGCCCTCCGCGTCGCGCATGGCACGGGGGATGGTGGCGACCCGCTCGAAGCCTGCACGGGCGTAGGCCGCGAGGGCGGGGGCGGTCCACGTCGCCACCTGCAGGTCCGGTTGCAGGATGCCCAGCCCGCGCGCGTCATCGGCGAGCGCCGCCAGAAGCCGCGGCATGTGGCCCTGCCCGCGCGCCTCGGGGCGCGGAGGTAGAGGGCGATGACCTTGGCCCGGTGGGTGGCGCGGGGGGTGGTGGAAGGCGGCGCAGCCTTGCGCGCGGGTGCCCAGCATGAGCGCCCGAAGGCGCATCCGGGCGAACCAGTCGCGGGCGCGCATGGCGAGGCGGATGTTGCGGAAGGCGGCCCAGTCATCGGGCATGAGCCGCCGGGGTGTCATTCGGGGTGATGCGGCGCACGGCCCGAGGGGGCGGTGTAGGGTTTCGTCACGTCGCGCAGCGTCACCTCGAGCGCCTCGACATCGACGGCGATGGCCCCGTCACCGGCAAGCACCAGCGTGATGCGGCCCGTGCCGTCCTCGCCCGCGGTCCACTCCAGCGCCAGCAGCGACAGGACGAGATCGGGGTCGGCGCGGTCGAAACCCTGGCTGGCGACGGCCAGTGCATCCTCGATCACCAGCACGGATTGCACGCGTTCGGGCGCGGTCTTGCCGCCCGCCTGTTCCCAGCGGAACCGGTTGAGCAGGAGCGCCACGCGGCGGCGCGCGCGGTCCCATGTCATCTCGGTCACCGGGAAGACGGCGTCCTGCGCGAGGGACGAGATCACGCGCAGGTCGTCCGCATCCAGCGCGCGCAGCGCGACGGGCTGTTCGCCGCCATCCTCGAAGCGGGCGTCTTCAACCATCCTCGCGCTCCCTGCGGATCAGCGCGCCGACCGCGCCGAGTTTCTCTTCCACCCGCTCGTAGCCGCGGTCGAGGTGGTAGACGCGGCTGACCACCGTTTCGCCCTCGGCGGCGAGACCGGCCAGGATCAGGCTGACCGAGGCGCGCAGATCGGTCGCCATGACGGGCGCGCCCCTGAGCCGCTCGACGCCGGTCACCCGCGCGGTGCCGCCATGCACCTCGATCCGCGCCCCCATGCGCGTCAGCTCGGGGGCATGCATGAAGCGATTCTCGAAGATGGTCTCGTTCAGGACCGAAGTGCCTTCGGCGGTGCAGAGCAGCGCCATCATCTGCGCCTGAAGATCGGTCGGGAAACCGGGGAAGGGTTCGGTCACCACGTCGACGGCCTGCACCCGGTCGCCCTTGCGGGTGACGGTCAGGCCGCGTTCGGTCTCGGTGACGGAGATGCCCGCGGCCTCGAGCTTCTCGGCGAAGGCGGCGACCAGCGAGAGCTTGCCGCCCAGCAGCTCCACCTCGCCGCCCGCGATGGCGGGGGCGAGCATGTAGGTGCCCAGCTCGATCCGGTCGGTCACGACGGGATGGGTGGCACCGTGCAGGCGGTCGACGCCCTGGATGGTGATGGTCGATGTCCCCTCGCCCTCGATCTGCGCGCCCATCTTGCGCAGGCATTGCGCAAGGTCGACGATCTCGGGCTCGCGCGCGGCGTTCTTGAGGACGGTGGTGCCCTTGGCCAGCGTCGCGGCCATGAGCGCGTTTTCGGTCGCCCCGACCGAGACCATCGGAAACTCGACCACCGCCCCCTTCAGGCCGCCCCGCGCCTCGGCATGGACATAGCCGTCGCGCAGGTCGAGGGTCGCGCCCATCGCCTCGAGCGCCTTGAGGTGCAGGTCGACGGGCCGCGCGCCGATGGCGCAGCCGCCGGGCAGCGAGACGACGGCATGCCCGTCGCGCGCCAGCATCGGCCCCAGCACGAGAATCGAGGCGCGCATCTTGCGCACGATGTCATACTCGGCGGTGTGGTTGTTCAGCCCGTGCGACGAGAGCGCCAGAACCTTGCCGTCATTGAGCGCCGAGACCTCGGCCCCCAGCGATTGCAGCAGGGTCGTCATGGTGCGGATGTCCGACAGCCGCGGCGCGTTGGTCAGCGTGAGCGGCTCATCCGAGAGCAGCGTCGCGGGCATCAGCGTCAGGCAGGCGTTCTTGGCGCCGGCGATGGGGATCTGCCCCGAAAGCGGGCCGTTGCCCGTGACCACGATCCTGTCCATCGCCCGTTATCCTTCGCCTTGCTGCGGTGTCTGCCTTGGGTCGCCGGTGTCGTCCGGCCTGTCTTGTGGGGCCGCGCCACCCTCGGGGTGATCTGCGCTGTCGATGCTGCGCGCGCGGGCCTGTGCCTTGCGCCGGGCGAGATTCGCCTTGAGCGCCGCCTTGAGGCGGGCTTCGCGGTCGGAGACGGCTGGTTTGCCGCCCCGCTCCGCCCCTGGTCTATCGCGTCCGGTCCGGGCCATGGGGCTGCGTTTACCCGTCATGTGCCGGAGCGTCCAGATTGCGCTTGCACCCGCCGCCGGGAGCTTTTAGAGGAGCGCCCAGATGCTGCCGTAGCTCAGGGGTAGAGCACTCCCTTGGTAAGGGAGAGGTCGAGAGTTCAAATCTCTCCGGCAGCACCATTTCCCCGGAATCGCTGTTGAAACACCACGCTGCCGCGGGTTTTGTCGGGTTGTCGTTCGGTGCGCCGGTGGCACCCGGAGCGGGGCCACCGGTCGCGAGCCGAGGCGTCAGGCGATGGCCGCGAAGAGGAAATCATCCGCGCCGATATCGCCCAGCACGACCCCTTCCAGAAGGATCGAGCCCTCGGAGGTGGTCACCAGCACCCCTGCGCCGACGCCGGTCACCACCGCGCCGTCCCCGGCCGCGGTGATGGTCAGGTCGGCAAGCCCGAAGGCGAAGGCCGAGACGTCGATCCGCTCGCCATCCGCGTCGAAATCGCGGATCACGTCGGCGCCGTGGGTCAGGCCGAAGACGAAGGTGTCGCTGTCGAAGCCGCCGAACATCGTGTCATTGCCGGTGCCGCCGTCGATCAGGTCGTCGTCGCGGCCGCCGAAGAGCCGGTCATCGCCCGCCCCGCCGATCAGCGTGTCGGACCCGGCCGCCCCGAAGAGACCGTCCTGCCCGTCGCCACCGTCGAGCAGATCGTCGCCGACGTTGCCAAACATCTGGTCGGCCCCGCCCTCGCCGTAGAGCGTGTCATTGTCGAGACCGCCCTGCATCAGGTCGAACTGCGCCCCGCCGTAAAGCAGGTCGTCACCCGCGCCGCCGCGCAGCGTGTCGAAGCCGTCGCCGCCGTAGATCGTGTCGTTGCCGACCTGGTCCACCACGAAATCGGTGCCCGCCTCGCCGTGCAGCTCGTCATCCCGGTCGCCGCCGTAGATGCTGTCGGCGTTTGCGCCGCCATAGATCAGGTCATTGCCGAAATTGCCGTAAAGCGTGTCGAACCCGTCGCCGCCGTAGATCGTGTCGGCGTTCAGGTTGCCGCGGATCACGTCATTGCCCGCGCCGCCCTCGATCCAGTCGAAACCCTGCCCGCCCGAGATCGTGTCATCGCCCGACCCGGTCGAGAAGAAATTGTCGGCGGCGTCGCCGATCACGTTGGCGGCAATCGCGCCGGTGAACTCCAGCGCCTCGATACCAATCACTTCATCGGCGCCGTTCGGATTGCCCTGCGCCCCGGCGTAGTTGGTGGACAGGTCGAACTCGTAGACGAATGCCCCAGCCGTGAAGCTGCTTACATCGACGGCCAGCGTGTCGTGCCCGTCGCCGCCGATATAGGCGTCGTTGCCGGTCAGGGCGACGATCCGGTCGTCGCCGTCACCGCCCACGATGAGGTCGTCACCCGCCGTATCGATCAGCGTGTCGTTGCCTAGGCCGCCCATCAGCACGTCGGACGAATCCGTGCCGGTCAGCAGGTCGTCGCCGCCCAGACCCAGCAGCACCGCCCCGTTCGTGCCGCCGTTCAGCGTGTCGGCGTCTTCGGTGCCGCGCACCTGTTCCAGCGTCGCGTCGTTCAGCTCCAGCACCTCGACGCCGGTCACGGTGATCGTGTCCGTGCCGTTGCTCAACGTCGAATTGCCGAAATCGTCGATGATGAAGCCGATGTCCTCGAGCGTGGAGAAGAACCGCAGCGTGTCGGTGCCCTCGCCGCCGTCGATGCTGTCATCGCCGCCCGCGTGAATGATCCGGTCGTTGCCCGCGCCGCCCGAGATCGTGTCATCGCCCGAACCGCCCTGAAGCAGGTTGTCGGCCGCATCCCCGGTGATCACGGCGTCCAGAGCGCCGATGATCTGGATCGCCTCGATGTCCAGCAGCTCGTCGGCATTCGTCGGGTTGCCCAGCTGTCCGAAGACCCCGGTGGCCAGGTTCGCCTCGATGGTGAACAGGCCCGGCGAAAACGCCGAGACATCCACGCGCAGCGTGTCGAAGCCGTCGCCACCGTCATAGAAGTCGCTGCCGGTCGTGCCGATGATCAGGTCGTCGCCCTCGTCGCCGAAGATCAGGTCGTCACCGCCATTGTCGATCAGCGTGTCATTGCCCGCGCCGCCGATCAGGACGTCGGAGTTTTCCGTTCCGGTCAGAACGTCATCGCCCTCGAGCCCCAGCAGAACGGCCCCGATGCTGCCCCCGCTCAAGCTGTCGTTCCCGGTCGTGCCGAGTTCGAGCGCGAAGCTCGCATCGTTCAGTTGAAGCACCTCGATGTTGGAGGCGATCACCGTGTCGATCCCGTTCGAGATCGTCGAATCCCCGTTCGGCGCGATGACGAAGAAGAAATCCTCGTTCAGGTAGGAGTCGAAGAAGCGCAGCGTATCCTGCCCGTCGCCGCCATCGACCGTGTCGAGGTCCCCGTCCCCGTCGGAGGGGATCAGGAAATCGTTGCCGGCCCCGCCCGAGATCTCGTCGTTCCCGGCCCCGCCAGTCAGGACGTTGTCGCCGTCGTCGCCAAAGATCGAGTCGTCGAAGGGGGTGCCGAAGACGTCCTCGATGTTCTGCAGCGTGTCCCGGTTGCCGTAACTGTCGGTGGCAAACCCGTTCGCAAGGTCGACCTCGACGCCGATGCCGTCCTGCCCGAGGAATTCGTAATCCACCTCGTCGAACCCGCCGCCGCCGTCGATGGAATCGGCCCCATCGCCGCCAGCGAAGATGTTGTTGCCGTCATCGCCGATCAGCACGTCGTTGAAATGGGTGCCCGCGACGGCCTCGATATCGGTCAGCACATCGGTGTTGCCGAAACTGTCGGTCGCGCTGTTCGTCCCGAGGTTGACGGTCACGCCGTTCGACCCGCCCTCCAGGACGTAGGCCACCGCGTCGACATGCTCGCGGTCGTCTTCGTCCAGGCTGCTGCCGCCGTCGATCGTATCGTTGCCCGCGCCGCCGACGATCACGTCGGCTCCGCCCCCGCCGCTCAGGCTGTCATTGCCCGCGCCGCCGTCGAAATACTCGCCGAAGTCGAAGCCGTTCCAGGTGTCCTGGTCGCTGAAGCTGTCCAGGGTCGGCCCATGGATCGCGCCGAAGTCGATCGGTGCGCCGGGCGCGAAGGGGCCGCTCGTGACGGGGGCCACGGACTCGAGGCTGCCGAAAAAGGCGGCGAAGGCTGCAGGCGTGTTCGGAATGGCAAGGTCCGGGTCGGAGCTGGACAGGACGAAAACGTGATCGCGGTCTTGCTCGGGTGTCGCGCCCTCGACGAAGATCGACATCAGGACGGCGGTCTGAAGGTCGTTATTCGCGTCGCGGTAGCTGACCTCGAAGAAGAAGGTCGCGTTGCTGGGGTCGTTTCCATACGGGCTGAGCGTGCCGAAGGAATTGACGTCGGGCGGGATCGTTTGGGTGTTCTCGGGGAAGAACGCCTCGGGGATGGAGGCACCGGCAAGATCCAGTGTCAGGAAGCCCGGATTGTTCTCTTCGGTCGAATATTCGTATGTCAGCAGCCGTTCGTCCGAGAAGACGATGGTGAGCTGCGTCGCCGCTTCGAAAACGGTCTGGAAAACCGGATCAGGCGCCAGTGTCACGCCGTTCAGAACAAAGGTAGCCATACCCGCCACACCCCTTACAAAACCTTTGGGAGATGTTAACCGGATCGGCGGCGCGAATCCAAGACGCGTCGGGCCGAAAACATCGCGCCGAGGCAAGTTCGGCACCCCCTGCGGACTGGAGGACACATGAGCGTCACGCTACTGGACGGCGGCATCGGGCAAGAGATGGTGGCGCGCGCCGGTGACCGGCCCACGCCGCTGTGGTCGACGCGCGCGATGATGGATCACCCCGGCCTGTTGCAGGGCATCCACGCCGATTACTTCGCCGCCGGGGCCGACATCGCCACGACGAACACCTATGCCATCCACCGCGACCGGCTTGCGCCCGACGGGCTGGAGCACCTGTTCGAGCCGCTCCACGCCACCGCCCTGGCCGAGGCGCGCGCCGCGCGCGACGCCCATGGGCGGGGCCGCATCGCGGGCTCCATCGGGCCGCTGGCCGCGACCTACCGGCCCGAGTTGCACCCCGACGCCGCCACCGCCGTGCCGCTTTACGCCGAGATGGTGCGCATGGTCGCGCCGGGCGCGGACCTCGTGCTGTTCGAAAGCGTCGCCTCGCTCAGCCATGCCGAAACGGCGCTTGCCGGGGCGACGGCGGCCGCGCCCGGCCTGCCGGTCTGGCTGTCGGCCACGCTCGACGACGAGGACGGCACGCGCCTGCGCTCGGGCGAGGCGGTGGCCGACCTCCTGCCGATCCTCGACGGCGGCGGCGCGGCGGCGGTGCTCGCCAATTGCTCGGCGCCCGAGGCGATGCCCCGCGCGCTCGAGGTGTTCGCGCGCGCGGGCATCCCCTTCGGCGCCTATGCCAACGGGTTCACCATGATCACCAAGGCGTTCCTCGAGAACCGTCCGACCTCGGACACGCTGACCGCCCGGCGCGACATGGGGCCCGAGATCTACGCCGATCACGTCATGCGTTGGGTCGGGCAGGGGGCCACCATCGTCGGCGGCTGCTGCGAGACGTGCCCCGCCCATATCGCCGAGATCGCCCGCCGCCTGCGCGAGGCCGGGCTGCACGATTGAAGAATTCGATTGATTGATCGGCCTTCGATTGCGATCCTTGGCGCATGATCAACAAGCTCGAAATGTTCATCGCCGTCGCCAAGGAGGGGCATTTCGGACGCGCTGCCGAAAGCCTCGGCATCACGCAGCCGACGCTGTCGACCGGCATCAAGCAGCTCGAGGAACAGCTGGGCGTCCAGCTGATCTTTCGCGGCTCGCGCTACGGCGGGCTCACGCCCGAGGGGCAACGCGCGCTGGTCTGGGCGCGCAGGCTGGTGAGCGACAGCCGCGCCTTCCGCGAGGAGATGCGCGTCAGCCGCCACGGGTTGTCCGGCCACCTGCGGCTGGCGGTGATCCCCACGGCGCTCACATGGGCCGCCCGGCTCTCGGCGCGCTTCGCCGAGGCGCATCCGAACGTGCGTTTCACGATCCTGTCGCGGAATTCCTCCGAGATCCTGAAAATGCTGGAAAATCTCGAGGTGGATGCCGGAATTTCCTACCTCGACAACGAACCCTTGGGCCGCGTCACCACCGCCCCTATCTACACCGAGCATTACACGCTGGTCTGCCACGCCGACAGCGCGCTTGCGCTGGAAAGCGAAGTGACATGGGCCGATCTGTCGGGCGAAAAGCTGTGTCTTCTGACCCCCGACATGCAGAACCGGCGGATCATCAACCAATGCTTCATGGAGGCCGATGTGACCCCCGAGGCGCTGGTCGAATCGAATTCGACCGTCGTTCTGGCCGCCCATGTCGAAGAGGGCGGCTGGGTCACCGTCTTACCCTCTGACATGGCTCGGTTTTTGGCCTCGGGCAAGCATTTGTCCATCGTGCCCATCACGGGCGGACACGTCGCCCATACCGTCGGCCTCGTCGCGCCTTACCGCGAGCCGCACACGCCGGTTCTGGACGCGCTCCTGCGCGAGGCGGCCAACCTGGGCGGCTGACACCGCGGAAAAGGTCGCTTGCAGCGCGTGGATGGTCGCGCCTGTTTCATTCGAAATCCCGATCAATTAACGGAAAGGCGATATTGATCTTCGATCAATCTTTGCGATGCTGCGGACAGAGTTCCGGAGCATGCCATGACGACCAAAGCCGCCCCGCCGCCCGAGATCGACACGATCATCGCGGCCCATCTTCATCTCGAGGGTCCGCTTCTGCCGATCCTGCACGCGCTGCAGGCGGCCTATGGCCATGTCCCCGCCGAGGCGCATGCGCCCATCGCCGCGGCGCTGAACATCACCCGCGCGGAACTGCATGGCGTCATCAGTTTCTACCATGATTTCAGGGACAAGCCCGCTGGAGTTCATGTCGTCAAGATCTGCCGGGCCGAGGCTTGCCAGGCGGTCGGCGCCAATGCGCTCTCCGAGGCGGTGTTGGCGAAACTCGGCCTCGACTGGCACGGCACCACGCCCGACGGGCGCGTCACGGTCGAGCCGGTCTATTGCCTCGGCCTCTGCGCTTGCGGCCCCGCCGCGATGGTGGACGGCGCGTTGAAGGGCCGGGCGAAGGCCGACGCCCTGTTGGCGGAGGTCTCGGCATGAAGATCTACGTCCCCCGCGACGCCGCCGCCCGCGCGCTTGGTGCCGATGCCGTCGCCGCCGCCTTCGAGGCGGCCGGGCATGCGGTCATCCGCAACGGCACCCGTGGCATGATCTGGCTGGAACCCCTTGTCGAAATTGAGGAAAACGGCGCGCGTCGCGCCTATGGCCCGGTCGCGCCGGGCGATGTTCCGGGCATTCTCGACGGCAGCGTCGAAAGCCTTGGCGCGGTCGAGGATATCCCCTTCTTCGCCCGCCAGAACCGCCTGACCTTTGCCCGCTGCGGGCTGATCGACCCGCTCGACCTGGCCGCCTATGAGGCGCATGGCGGTCTCGCCGGTCTGCGCCGCGCCATCGAGCTTGGCCCCGAGGGGATCGTCGCCGAGGTCAAGGAGAGCGGTCTGCGCGGTCGTGGCGGCGCGGGTTTCCCGACCGGCATCAAGTGGGAGACGGTGCAAAAGGCGCAAGCCCCGCAGAAATACATCGTCTGCAACGCCGACGAGGGCGACAGCGGCACCTTCGCCGACCGCATGATCATGGAAGGCGATCCCTTTACCCTGATCGTAGGTATGGTGATCGCGGGCCTCGGCGTGGGCGCGACCAAGGGCTATGTCTACATCCGGTCCGAGTATCCCGACGCCATCGAGGTGATGACCCGCGCGGTGGAAATCGCGCGTAAAAACAACATTCTCGGGCGCGTTCTTCATGCATCGCATGAATTCGACATCGAGATCCGCGTGGGCGCGGGCGCCTATGTCTGCGGCGAGGAGACCAGCCTTCTGAACTCGCTCGAGGGCAAGCGCGGCGTGGTCCGCGCCAAACCGCCGCTGCCCGCGCTCGAGGGGTTCCTGGGGCGGCCCACGGTCGTCAACAACGTCATCTCGCTTGCCACCGTTCCGGTGATCTTCGAGAAGGGCGCGGCGCATTACGCGGGCTTCGGCCTTGGCCGGTCCAAGGGCACGATGCCGGTGCAGATCGCGGGCAACGTCAAGCATGGTGGCCTCTTCGAGACGGCCTTCGGCATGCCGCTGGGCGAGCTGGTCAACGACATCGCGGGCGGCACGGCCAGTGGCCGCCCGGTCAAGGCGGTGCAGGTCGGCGGGCCGCTCGGCGCCTATTTCGCGCCCGCGAAATTCGACACGCCCTTCGCCTACGAGGAGTTCGACGGGCAGGGCGGGCTGATCGGGCACGCGGGCGTCGTGGTCTTCGACGACACGGCGGACATGCTCGGCATGGCGCGCTTCGCCATGGAGTTCTGCGCAGTGGAAAGCTGCGGGAAATGCACGCCCTGCCGCATCGGCGCGGTGCGGGGCGTCGAGACCATCGACCGGATCGCGCAGGGCGACGGCAGCGCCGTGCCGCTTCTGGTCGATCTGTGCGAGACGATGAAGGACGGCTCGCTCTGCGCGCTGGGGGGCTTCACGCCCTACCCGGTGATGAGCGCGCTGGAACAATTCCCCGAGGAATTCGCCGTGGCACGGGAGGCCGCAGAATGAAAGATTTCATCATTCCCTGGGACAATGACCGCGACATGGGCACCCCCGCGAAACAGGGCGCGCCGGTCACGCTGACCATCGACGGATTCGAGGTCACCGTGCCCGAGGGCACATCGGTGATGCGTGCGGCGGCCGAGTTGGGCATGTCGATCCCCAAGCTCTGCGCCTCCGACAACCTCGAGGCCTTCGGTTCCTGCCGCCTCTGCGTGGTCGAGATCGAGGGGCGGCGCGGCACGCCCGCCTCCTGCACCACGCCGGTGGCCCCCGGCATGGTCGTGCGCACCCAGTCGCAGAAGGTGAAGAAGATCCGCAAGGGTGTGATGGAGCTCTACATCTCCGACCACCCGCTCGACTGCCTGACCTGTGCGGCCAACGGCGATTGCGAACTGCAGGACATGGCCGGTGCCGTGGGTCTGCGCGATGTGCGCTATGAGGCCCCCGCCGATGCGCCGATGGCCACCCATTTCGCGACCCGCGCGGGTGATCAGCCAAACCCGCAATACATCCCCAAGGACGACAGCAACCCCTATTTCACCTACGACCC
>JAOARA010000221.1 GCA_025211115.1 Roseicyclus sp.
GTCCTCGAACCCGGAGAAATCCGTGAATTGCCGCCACACCAGATCCTGCGGCGCGTCCACGTCCTCGGAGACCTTGAATTTCATCCTGCACCCTTACCCAGACACCCGTTACGCAGCCCGCAACATCCCGCCTCATCCCGCGATCCCGACGCCCGGTCAACCGGTGTCAGCCCACGGTCAGCCCACGGTCACCCGACCGTCACCGACTGCCACAGCGCATCCGCGCCGACGGTTTCGCTCTCGAGCAGATGCGCATAGGGCTCCCAGTAATCCGGGAACAGCTGGAAGGCGACATCGTTCCGGCAGATCTCGAGGATTTCCAGCTGCACATCCTCGTCCAGCGCGAAGAAATCCAGCTTCGCCCCACCGGTCTGCAGCCGCGGCATCCGGGCCTGCGCGCCGCAGGCCGCGTTCACGAAATCCGCCAGTTCCTCGACCTCTTCCAGCCGGAAGATCCGCTCGTAGAACCCCGCATCCGTCCCGACGAAGGCCTGCTGCTTCAGGAAATGCCGCGCCATGGGCTTCGAGCATTGCAGGTAGCCGATGTAATTCTCGACAAAGGTCGAGATATCCGGGTCCGGCGGCAGCCCCTGCTGCAACAGCTCGCGCCCGGCCGCCTCGATCGACAGCTCGCGGTAATGCAGCACCCGGTTGGAATAGCCCGACAGGAACCGCCGGACCGGGTCGCGCAGCAAGGCGAATGTCCGGTAGCCCTCGATGGCGGCGTGATCCACCCGGTTGAACCGGTAATTCGCCGTCAGCTTGTTCGCATCCACCGGCTGCCCCTGCACCGAGTAGTTGCGAAACGGAAAGCCGTTCTCGACATGGAACAGGAAGGCCCTCAGCGACGTTCCCCCGGCCTTGGGTGAAAAAAAGAACGCCATCCGCTGCGCGGGCATGATGTATGGCATGACCTGACCCCTACTCGATACGCCTGATATCTTTTGTTTTCCATAACTCTAACAGACAAGCGCCGCACCCGACAACAGGTCAGGTGCCGCGCAGGCGCAGGTGTGGCAGCCGTGGCAGGGGGGGCGGCAGGGGCGGCCCGCCGCGTCAGTCCAGCCGGTCCGCCAGCCAGGCCTCCAGCAGGAAATGCGCGATCGCGCCGCGGCGCGCGGGCCGGATCTCGGGGTGGGTGCCGGCAAAGACCGTCAGCATCTCCGAGCGGCTCACCCAGCGCGCGGCCTCGATCTCCTCGGGGTCGATCTCGATCTCGTCGCTCACCGCCTCGCCCCGGCAGCCCATCATCAACGAGGCCGGAAACGGCCAGGGTTGGGCCGCAAGGTAATCGACCGCGCCCACGCGCACGCCGGTTTCCTCCAGCACCTCGCGGCGCACCGCGGCCTCGATGGTCTCGCCCGGCTCGACGAAGCCCGCCAGCAGCGAGCACATCCCCTCGGGCCAGCCCGGCGAGCGGCCCAGAAGCACCCGCTCGCCGCGGGTGATCAGCATGATGACAACCGGGTCCGTGCGCGGGAAGTGATGCGCGCCGCAGGCGCCGCAGCGCCGCTGCCATCCGGCTTCCGCGATCTCGGACGCAGCGCCGCAGCGCGCGCAGAACCCGTGGCTCCGGTGCCAGTTCAGCAGCGCCCGCGCCGTCGCCGCCAGCTCCGCGTCGCGCGCCGACAGCTGCGTCATCACCGCGCGCAGCTCACGAAAGGCGGTGTCGTCCCCGGCCTCGGGATGGCGCTGCACCGTGGGGTCGAGAAAGGCGCCGATCTGCGCCTCGTCCACCGGCTCCTGCGGCTCCCAGCCCGAGATGTCCTGCGCGAAGATCGCCGCGCCCTCGATCCGGCCAAGGAACAGCGGTTCTTCCTCCGCCGCCGTCAGCACCCCGTGCCCCGCGGGCACCAGCGCCAGCCGGCAGCCCCCCTCGGCCGGGTCGCCCGCCACCAGCGGCTTGCCCCGCCACAGCGGCAGGATGCCCGCCCCCGCCGCCAGTTCCTCCGCCAGCGCCGCCCCGTCGCGCCGCTCTGCCGCCGCGCGGTCCAGGTCCGAACCGCCGAATGTCACCTCGGACGCATGTCGCATCGCCTATCCCTTCACCGTTCCCTCGCCATGGGTATGGCGCGTCGGCCACAGTGGGCGCAATCCATCCCGAAATCCATGGGCTTGCCCGCGATGCGGTTTGTGGTGGCCCGGCCACCTCGAATAGTTGTGACCGGAAAGGTTTGACACGCAATGGTCGTCACGCGGACACTGCAGGGACTTCCGGCCGCCCGCGACGGGCGCGCGGCGCTGCTCGACCTGCGCCTTCTGGCCAGTTCCGACCTGCACGCCCACCTGTGCCCCTTCAACTACTACACCGACCGCCGCGAGGATGGCGTCGGCCTTGCCGGCCTTGCCGACCTGATCGCGCAGGCCCGCGCCGACTGCCCCAACACGCTCCTGCTGGACAATGGCGACACGCTGCAGGGCGCGCCGCTCGGCGATGCCGCCGTCTCGGACCTCCTGCCCGAGGGCAGCGCCCACCCGATGATCGCCGCGATGAACGCGCTCGGCTACGACGCCGCGACGCTCGGCAACCACGATTTCGACTTCGGCCTCGCCGCGCTCGAGCGCGCCCTTGCCGACGCGCGCTTCCCGGTGCTGCTCGCCAACGCGACCCGGTCCGGCGGCGCGCCCTTCCTGCCGCCCCATGTCATCCTCGAGCGCAGCCTCACCGACCGCGCGGGGCGCGCGCACCGCCTGCGCATCGGCCTCACCGGCACCGTGCCGCCGCAGCTGGCGCAATGGGGCCACGCCCATCTCGCCGGGCGGATCGAGGTCGCGCCGATGCTGCCGGCCACCGCCCGCGCCGCCGCCAGCCTGCGCGCCGCGGGCGCGGATCTCGTCATCGTCATGGCCCATAGCGGCCTCGGCCAGCCCGACGCGCCGCCCGACGCCGAGAACGCCGCCCGCGCCATCGCCCGCATCGCCGGGGTCGATGCCGTCATCGCCGGGCACAGCCACGGCGTCTTTCCGCCCGAAGGCCCGGCCCGCCCCGACCCCGGCACGGCCGCGCTGGTGCAGCCGGGCTGCAACGGCTCCCACCTCGGTCAGGTCGACCTCGTCCTGTCGCGCGACGGCACATCCGGCCGCTGGGCCGTCACCGCCGCCACCAGCCGCGCCATCCCCGCCCCCGGCACCCCGCCGCCGAGGGGCCGCCAGCCGCGCGCGCTGCGCGACCAGCTCGCGCGCGCCCATCGCATGACCCGCAGCTATGCCGCCCGCGTCATCGGCCGCAGCGCGGTCCCGCTCGAGACCTATTTCAGCCTCCGCGCGCCCTGCGCCGCGACCCAGCTGATCGCCGACGCGCAGCGCGCCGCGGTGCAGCCCCTCATCGCCGCCGATCCGGCGCTGGCCGCCCTGCCGCTCTTGTCGGCCACCACGCCCTTCAAGGCCGGCGGCCGCGGCGGCCCATCGGCCTACACGGATGTTCCGGCCGGCCCGCTGCTCTTGCGCCACGCCGCCGACCTCTATGGCTACACCAACGGCCTTGCCCTGTTGCGCGCCACCGGCGCACAGCTCCGCGACTGGCTCGAGCGCAGCGCATCCGCCTTCCACCGGATCGAGCCCGGCGCGCCGGGGCCGCAACCGCTGATCGACCACGCCTTCGCCAGCTACAATTTCGACCGCATGGACGGGCTGCTCTACGAGATCGACGTCAGCGCGGCCGCGCGCACCAACGCCGAGGGCGACATCCTCCACGACGGCCCCGGACGCATCCGCAACCTGCGCCACCCCGACGGCAGGCCGGTGTCCGAGCGCGACAGCTTTCTCGTCGTCACCAACGCCTACCGCGCCGCGGGGGGCGGGCATCACGCCGCCGCCGCCACCTGCGAGCTGATCCACGAGGCCGCCGACCCCGTCCGCGACCGGCTCGTCGCCCATATCGCCGCCAGCCCCGCGCCGCTTGCGCCCGCCGTCCCGCCCAGCTGGTCCTTCACCCCGCTCGGCGGCACCCCGGTGATCTTCGAAACCGGCCCCGGCGCCCTGCGCCATGATGCGCGAGCGCAGGCGCTCGGGCTCTCCCAAAAGGGGAAATCCCCCGCCGGCTTCATGCGCTATCTGCTGCATATCTAGCCGCCTTCGCGCAACCTGCACAAAAAACTGGCGCAGCCTGCGACAATCGCGCAGTCTGCCCCAAGCCGCACCGATGCGGGGGCAACGCTCTGTTGACCTCGGACGGGCGCGCCGATGTTGTGACGACGCCTCAAAGCGAATGTGCTGCCAAGCCGAAGGAGAGACCGCTTGTTCACCCGTGCCATTCCGACCCTCGCCGCCGCCCTGATCGCCGCGACCCCGCTCGCCGCGCAGGACACCACGATCAACTTCGCCCTCGACTGGCGCTTCGAAGGGCCCGCCGCGCCCTATTTCCTCGCCATCGACAACGGCCATTTCGCCGCCGAGGGCCTCTCGGTCGAGATCGCCGCGGGCCAGGGCTCGCTCGATGCGATCCCCAAGGTCGCCTCGGGCGCCTTCCCGCTGGGCTTCGCCGACATCAACAGCCTCGTGCGCTTCCTCGACCAGAACCCCGGCGCGCCCGTCACCGCCGTGATGATGGTCTATGACAGCCCGCCCTTCTCGATCGTGGGCCGCGTCAGCCAGGGCATCTCCGGCATCGAGGACCTCGAGGGGTCCGTCCTCGGCGCACCGCCGCCCGATGGCGCATGGGCGCAGTTCCCGATCCTCGCCGCGGTGAACGACATCGACGTGTCGACCATCACCGTGGAACCCGTCGGCTTCCCCACCCGCGAGCCGATGCTGGCCGAGGGCAACGTGGACAGCGTGACCGGCTTCAACTTCTCCTCCTACCTGTCGCTCGCGCGGCTGGGCGTGCCCGAGGATGACATCACGACGATCATGTTCTCCGACCACGGCGTCGCGCTCTACGGCAACGCGGTGATCGTCAACACCGACTTCGCCGAAGCCAACCCCGAAGCCGTGACCGGCGCGCTGCGCGCCATCGCCCGCGGTGTCGCCGACGCCATCGCCGATCCCGCCGCAGGCGCCGCCGCGGTGATCGACCGCAACCCCGCCGGCGACGTCGAGCTGGAAACCCGCCGTCTCCAGCTGGCGCTCGATGCCAACATCCTGACCGACTACGTGATCGAGAACGGCATGGGCAACATCGATGCAGACCGCATGGCGCTGGCGCTCGAGCAGATGCAGCTCACCTACGAGTTCCAGGGCGAGATCGACGCGTCGCTCTACTTCACCGACGCCTACCTGCCCGAGGCAGAGGTGCTGATGATCGCGCCCTGAGCGCGACATCCCGAGACACCGGCGGGCCTGTCACCCGGCAGGCCCGTCTGATCCGCGTATGCACGCGGTGTGTACGGGGTGTGTACGCGCTGTGACTTGCCCTGACCGCCCAGCCCGTTAACCATGGCCTTGCACAAATCCCACATGTGTTGACGCGCCGTTTACCACTCGAAAGCCCCGCCGGATGCAGACTGACCCCTCCCATTACATGATCGAACTGCGCGAGGTGACCCACGCCTACAAGACCAAGGCGGGTCCGCTTCCGGTGCTCGACAACCTCTCGATCAAGATCCCCGAAAACAGCTTCTGCGCCGTGGTCGGCCCCTCGGGCTGCGGCAAGTCCACGCTGACGCGGCTGGTGTCGGGCCTGATGAAGCCGAACGAGGGGCAGGTCTGGCTGCACAACAAGCTGGTGACCTCGCCGCGCCCGACCGTGGGCATGGCGTTCCAGAACCCCGTTCTGCTGGAATGGCGCACGATCCTGCAGAACATCCTGCTGCCGCTCGAGATCGTCAAATCCCCCATGTCCAAGGCCGAGGCCGTCGAGCGCGCGCATCACCTGCTCGACCTCGTCGGCCTGACCGGCTTCGCCGAGAAACGCCCCTCCGAACTGTCCGGCGGGATGCGCCAGCGCGCGAGCCTCTGCCGCTCGATCATCCACAAGCCCGACGTGCTGATCCTTGATGAGCCCTTCGGCGCGCTCGACGCCTTCACCCGCGAAGACCTGTGGTGCACCATGCATGACCTGCGCGAGGAAGAGCCCTTCACCTGCCTGCTAATTACCCATGATCTAAGGGAATCCGTCTTCCTCGCCGATCAGGTCGTTGTCATGTCCGGGCGTCCCGCCCATGCGCAATACGTCCTCGACGTGGACATCCCCGGCAAGCGCACGCTCGACGATCTCTACGCGCCCAAGGCGGTCGAGATGCTGGCCACCCTCCGCCACCAGATCCAGGTCGCGCAGGGCAGGACGACGGACGAGGACGCGCCGCCGCCGCCACCGAAACCGGCCCGTAGCCAACCTGTTCCGGGGGCGATGCAATGAACGACACGGCCCGCAAGATCCTCGCGCCCACGCTCTTCATCGTGGCGATCCTCGGCTTCTGGGAATGGGCGGTCTGGTACAACGACCTCCCCGATTTCCGCATGGCCAGCCCCTCGGACCTGATCCCGCGCTACGTGCAGTTCTGGGACCTGTTCCTGGTCAAGTCCTGGGAAACCCTCTGGCGCACGGTGGTGGGCCTCGGGCTGGCGGTCATCGTCGGCACGCTGATCGGCATGGTGATGGGCTTCTCGCAATTCGCGCGCGAGGGGCTTTACCCGATCCTCGTCGGCTTCAACGCCATCCCCAAGGCCACCGTCGTGCCCATCGTGGCCCTGATGTTCGTGGGCCAGCATGACTTCAACACCGTGCTGATCGCCTTCATGATCAGCTTCTTCCCCATCGCCGTCTCCGTCTCCATCGGCCTGAGCACGCTGGAACCGGAATACCGCGACATCCTGCGCTCGCTAGGGGCTTCTAATTTCACGATTTTCTGGAAGATCGCCCTGCCCAAGACCCTCCCCGAATTCTTCGGCGCGCTGAAGGTCGCGGTCACCCTCGCCTTCATCGGGACCAACCTGATGGAGATCGTCAGCCCCCATGGCCGCGGCCTGGGCGACCTGTTCGACAGTGGGCGGATCAGCGCGGATTACCCGCTGATGTTCGCCGTCCTCTTCGCGCTGGCCGCGCTGGGCATCCTGCTTTTCTACGTGGTGGTCTTCCTCGAGCGCATCTTCGCCGGTTGGGCGGAACGGTCGCCCGGCTGACGCCAGCCGGACGACCCACGCCTCAGCGCGACAGAACGCGGATGCGGCTCAGGACCTCACCGCGGTCGACGTAGCAGCCCTGCAGGTGGCGATGCCCGGTCGCGGGGTCGAAGGCCTCGCGCCCGTGCAGAACGCGGCGGTTGTCGAAGACGACCATCTCGCCCGCTTGCAGCTTGAGCCGCACCTGGAACGCCGCAGCGCGCGTCAGTGCCATGAAGGCGCGATAGGCGCGGTAATAGGCGGGCATCACCGCGGCCTCCATGTCGAAGACGCCGGCCAGATGCGCGTTCCACTTGATCTCGTGGACCTCGCCGTCATGGGTCAGGTTGATGACCGGGCGATGAATGCGGATGTCGACCTCACCGTCATGGAAGCGGAAGGGGATCGGCACCCGCGCCAGCAGGTCGAAGGCCTCGGGGTCTTCGGCGCGCAGGGCCTCGGCCATCGCCACCCCATCGGCAAAGACCGATCCGCCGCCCTCGGCCTCGTTGGCGATGCAGTGCAGGAACTGGTAGCCCGGCGGCAGCTCCTGGTTGGCGAGGTCGGTGTGGAGCGGCAGCGCCAGCGCCGTGTAGGCGAGGTTGTTGGGGTTGGGCTTGCTGATCACCTCGAAGGCGGTGCCGAAATTCGTCTGCCGGAGAAACCCGATCCGCTCGGCCAGCGCCAGGCCCGCGCCCGGCTCCTTCGCCACGCCCTCGACGATGGTCAGCCCGCAGGCGACGGTGTCGCGCAGCCAGTCCAGCAGCGCGGTGTCCTCCGCGGCGATGCGCGCGGCGTCGTGGCGGGGCACGGTGAACCCGGCGCGCCAGGTGACATGCGGCAGCTCGGCGGGGTCGGCCACCGGGGTGCCCGGCCCGTGCCGGTCCAGCCAGTCGAGGGCAAAGCGGCTTTCGCCGCCATCCGCCCAGTGCAGGATCAGCCCGCCCTCGCCAAGCTCGGCCGCGGTCGCCTGCGGCTCGGGGTCGATGGACAGAAGGTCGGTCACCCGCTCCTGCGTGTCGGGGTGCAGGCCCGCGGGGTCATTGTCGCGCAGCCAGATCAGGGGGAAGTCGCGGCTGGTGCCATCCGGCCAGCGCAGCGCGACGGTATCGCGCCCAAGCGCGATCTCGAAGGTCGAAGTCATGTTCGATGTCCTATGGTGGTGTCGTGGTCGGTCAGGATCACGCGCCCAGGGGCGGCGGCCACCATTGTTGCGTCTTGCCATAGGGCAGGCCCGTGGGCCGCTGCGTGCAGGGCCGCCGCAAACGCCGCGCGCGCCCGACGCCTCCCGCAGGAGGCCGGGCCGGTGCGGCAGGACATGTCGGGGTGCGACTCATCAGGGGCCTCTCGGAACTCGGGCGAGACTAGCACGCCGCCGCCCCCGCCAAAGCGGAATTGCACGGGGGTTGCGACTCTGCCCGCGATTCCCTATCTCCAACGTCGAGAGGTTGGCGCGGGCAGGCGCCTCGCCAACCCGGTCAGGTCCGGAAGGAAGCAGCCGTAACGAGCCCCGCTTGGGTCGTTGTCCAGCCTCTCACCCTTGCAAAGCGCACCGCCCCGGCGGTGCGTTTCGCGTTTGGGCCCTCAGCGTTCCACGCTGCGCATGGCGGGGCCGATGACATCGCCCATCGCCGAAACCAGCAGGTAGTTCAGGAAAAATCCGAACACCACGGCAAGGATGAAATACCCGGTCGCCGCCTCCAGCAGCACGCGCCGTCGCGCCGGCATCCCGGCCCGTGTCCATTGCCACAGCAGGATGCCCGTGATCGCCGCCGGGACATGCAGCGCGACGAAGCTTGCCACCGCGCCCGGCCCGAGCGCCGCCATCAGCCCGGACAGGCCGCCGGGCCAGGCGACCCCGCCCAGCCAGAACAGCAGCGCAGCCATCGACATGGCCCAGAAAAAACTGGCCATGAGGCGCAGCAGCGCCGCCGGTGCCTGGTGTTCGGACATCTTTCCTCCGTCCCTTTGCGGCAAAGCTAGCACACCGCCGCCGCTTCACCATGGACCTTGGCGCGCGGCTTCACTAGGTTTGGCGCGGCACCCCGCACCCGAGGCGACATGAGCGATACCCCCGACACCGGCTACCAGGTTCTGGCGCGGAAATACCGCCCGGCGACATTCGCCGACCTGATCGGCCAGGACGCCATGGTGCGCACGCTGAAAAACGCGTTCGAGGCCGACCGCATCGCGCAGGCCTTCATGCTGACGGGCATCCGCGGCACCGGCAAGACGACGACCGCGCGTATCATCGCCAAGGGGCTGAACTGCATCGGCGCGGACGGGCAGGGCGGGCCGACGACGGACCCGTGCGGGGTCTGCGAAAACTGCGTTGCCATCGCCGAGGGGCGGCATGTCGACGTGATGGAGATGGACGCGGCCAGCAACACCGGCGTGCAGAACATCCGCGACGCGATCATCGAGACGGTGAGCTATCGCGCGGCGCAGGCGCGCTACAAGATCTTCATCATCGACGAGGTTCACATGCTGTCGACGAGCGCGTTCAACGCGCTTCTGAAGACGCTGGAAGAACCGCCGCCGCACGTCAAGTTCCTGTTCGCCACCACGGAAATCCGCAAGGTTCCGGTCACCGTCCTGTCGCGCTGCCAGCGCTTCGACCTGCGCCGGATCGAGCCCGAGGTGATGATCGCGCATCTGCAGCGCGTCGCGGCCAAGGAAAACGCGCAGATCGCCGAGGATGCGCTGGCGCTGATCACGCGCGCCGCCGAAGGCTCGGTGCGGGACGCCATGAGCCTGCTGGACCAGGCCATCGCCCATGGCGCGGGCGCGACCACCGCCGACCAGGTGCGCGCGATGCTGGGGCTGGCCGACCGGGGCCGGGTGCTGGACCTGTTCGAGGCGATCATGGGCGGCGACGCGCCCGGCGCGTTGTCGGAACTGGGCGCGCAATATGCCGATGGGGCGGACCCGGTGGCGGTGCTGCGCGACCTGGCCGAGATCACGCATTGGCTGTCGGTCGTGAAGATCTCGCCCGAGGCGGCCGAAGATCCCACCATCCCGCCCGAGGAACGCGCGCGGGGCCGCGCGCTGGCCGACCGTCTGCCGATGCGCGTGCTCACGCGGATGTGGCAGATGCTGCTAAAGGCGCTGGAAGAGGTGGCGCTCGCCCCCAACGCCATGATGGCCGCCGAGATGGCGGTGATCCGCATGACGCATGTGGCCGACCTGCCGACGCCCGGCGACCTGGTGAAAAAGCTGCAATCGACGCCCGCGCCCGCCGGTGGCGCGGGGCCCGCGCGCCCCTCGGGCGGTGGCGGCCCGGTTCATGCTCCGCGGGCGCAGGCCCCTGTCGCGCGCAGCAGCGGCGGGGCGCAGGCGGCGCTTCAGCCGCAGGCGGGGCCGGACCTGTCGCTGTATCCGACCTTCGACGCGGTGGTCGCCCTGATCGAACAGGCGCGCGACATCAAGCTGCTGGTCGAGGTAAAGACCTGCCTTCGCCTCGCCGCCTACGCCCCCGGCCGGATCGAGTTCCAGCCGACCGAGACCGCGCCCGGCGACCTGGCGCAGCGCCTTGGGCGCGCGCTGCAACTGGCCACGGGCGCGCGCTGGATCATCTCGACGGTGCGCGAGGGCGGCGGGCAGACCATCGCCGAGGCCGAGCAGGCCGAGCGCCGCGCGCTCGAGGCCGAGCTGGAACAACACCCGCTGCTGCAGGCCGTGAAGGCCGCCTTCCCCGAAGCGAAGATCGCCGCGATCCGCACCCGCGAGGAGCTTCAGGCGCAGGCCCAGGCCGAGGCGCTGCCGGAATTGCCGGATCCCGACGACCTCCCCGAGGATTGGGACCCGTTCGACGACGAATGACATCACACGAGGAATGAACCGATGCTGAAGGGTTTGGGCGGTCTTGGCGACATGGCCAAGATCATGAAACAGGCGCAGGAAATGCAGACCAAGATGGCCGAGATGCAGGAAAGCCTGACTTCGATCACGGTCACCGGAGAATCCGGCGCGGGGCTGGTCAAGGCGACCGCGACCGCCAAGGGCGAATTGACCGCGCTCGACATCGACCCGTCGATCTTCAACCAGGACGACAAGGAAGTGGTCGAGGACCTGATCCTTGCCGCGATCCAGGACGCGCAGGCCCGCGCGCAGGAGAAAAGCCAGGAGGAACTGGCGAAGCTGACCGAGGGCATGGGCCTTCCGCCCGGCATGAAGCTGCCGTTCTGAGGCCTCGCGCCGATGGCCGACGCGCCAAGGGATATCGAGGCCCTGATCGAGATCATGGCCCGGCTGCCGGGGCTTGGCCCCCGGTCGGCAAGGCGTGCCGTGCTGCAGCTGATCAAGAAGAGGGGGGCGCTGATGCGCCCCTTGGCCGAGACCATGGCCCGCGTGGCCGAAACGGCGCGCGAATGCCTGAACTGCGGCAATATCGGCACCGCGGACCTGTGCCCGATCTGTTCCGACGACCGGCGGGCGAACGGGCTGATCTGCGTGGTTGAGGATGTCGCCGACCTCTGGGCGATGGAACGTTCGGGCGTATTCAAGGGTCGGTATCACGTTCTAGGCGGCACGCTCAGCGCGCTGGATTCAATCGGCCCTGAAGAGCTTCGAATTCCCCGCCTTCTGTCGCGGCTGGAACCGGAAGGCGTCACGGAGGTGATCCTCGCGCTGAATGCCTCCATCGCCGGGCTGACCACCGCGCATTACCTTGCCGCCCAACTGGAAGGGCGGGTTTCGGTGACAACCCTTGCCCAAGGGGTCCCCATCGGCGGAGAGCTTGACTATCTCGACGACGGCACAATCACCACTGCCTTGAACGCGAGAAAACCGGTTTAAGAACAGACACCTGAATAGAAA
>JAOARA010000222.1 GCA_025211115.1 Roseicyclus sp.
CAGAGGGGCTGAGCCATGGCCGTCGCACAGACCGACATCGAAACGCTGGCCACCGCCGAGAAGCCCCGCGGCTACTGGAGCGGCGTGGGGCGGCGCTTCCTGAAGGACAAGGTCGCCGTCGCCGCGGGCTGCGTCGCGGGGGGGCTGATCCTGATGGCGATCTTCGCGCCCTGGGTCGCGCCGCAAGACCCGTTCGACGGCACGATGATCCGCCGCCTCTCGCCCATCGGGACCGAGGGCTACCCGCTGGGCGCGGACGAGCTGGGCCGCGACATGCTGAGCCGGCTGATCTACGGCGCGCGGCTGTCGCTCTTCATGGGGGTGACGCCGGTGCTGATCGCCTTCGTCATCGGCTCGGCCATCGGCATCGCCGCGGGCTATGCGGGGGGCTGGGTGAACTCGGTCACCATGCGGGTGCTCGATGTCTTCTACGCCTTCCCCTCGGTTCTCTTGGCCATCGCCATCTCGGGCGCGCTGGGGGCGGGCATCCTGAACGGGCTGCTGTCGCTGACGGTGGTCTTCATCCCGCCCATCGCGCGGGTGGCCGAAAGCGTCACCACCGCCGTGCGCAAGCTGGAATACATCGAGGCCGCGCGGGCCAGCGGCGCAAACGCCCTCACCATCGTGCGCGCGCATGTGCTGGGCAACGTGCTGGGGCCGATCTTCGTCTATGCGACCAGCCTGATCTCGGTCTCGATGATCCTTGAGGCCGGGCTGTCCTTCCTCGGGCTGGGCGTCAGCCCGCCCAACCCGGAATGGGGGCTGATGCTGAACACGCTGCGCAACGCGATCTACGTCCAGCCGTGGCTGGCCGCCCTTCCCGGCGTGATGATCTTCCTCACCTCGATCTCGTTCAACATGCTCAGCGACGGGCTGCGCTCGGCAATGGATATCAAGCAATGAGCGACGCGATCCTTTCGGCTCACAACCTCGTCAAGCATTTCAACGCGGGCGGCTGGGGCGCGGCGCGCAAGGTGGTGCGCGCGGTCGATGACGTCAGCTTCGACGTCGCCCCCGGCGAGACGCTGGGCGTGGTCGGCGAAAGCGGCTGCGGCAAGTCCACCACCGCGCGGCTTCTGACACATCTTCTGCCCACCGACCGGGGCGAGGTGCGCTTTCGGGGCCGCGTGGCGGGGACCGAGGTGCCGCTCAAGGACTTCCGCCGCCATGTGCAGATGGTGTTCCAGGACAGCTACGCCTCGCTCAACCCGCGGATGACGATGCTGGACGCGGTGGCCTTCGGCCCCACGGTGCATGGTCTGGACCAGCCCGAGGCGCGGCGGCGCGCGGGCGCGCTTCTGGAGCGTGTGGGCCTCGATCCCGCGCGCTTCGGGCCGCGCTATCCTCACGAGATTTCCGGCGGGCAGCGCCAGCGGGTGAACATCGCCCGCGCGCTGGCCTTCGACCCCGACGTGATCGTGCTGGACGAGGCGGTGTCGGCGCTGGACAAATCGGTCGAGGCGCAGGTGCTGAACCTGCTGACCGAGCTGCGCCGCGAACGCGGGCTGACCTATATCTTCATCAGCCACGACCTGAACGTGGTGCGCCATATCTCGGACCGGGTGATGGTGATGTATCTCGGCGAGGTGGTCGAGATCGGGCCGACCGCCGATCTCTACACCGCGCCCCGCCACCCCTATACCGAGGCGCTTCTGGCCGCGATGCCCTCGCTCGACCCCGACCGGCGCACGATGGAGGCCCCGCTTCAGGGCGATCCGCCCAACCCCATCGACCCGCCGCCCGGCTGCCGCTTCCACACCCGCTGCGCGCGCGCCTTCGGCCCCTGCTCCGGCACGGCCCCGGTGCCCGCTCTGGTGGGCCGCAGGCACCTTGCATCCTGTCATCTCAACACCGTCAAGGAGGCCGCGGAATGACCCAGCCGCTTGTCGAGGTCAGCGACCTGACCGTGACCTTCCAGGGCACGCCGCCGGTTCATGCGGTCAACGGCGTCTCCTTCACGCTGGCGCAGGGCGAGGTGCTGGGGATCCTGGGCGAAAGCGGCTCGGGGAAAAGCGTGACGCTGAAGACGCTGCTCAGGCTTCTGCCCGAACGCAAGACGCGGATCGGCGGCAAGGTCGCCGTCGAGGGGCGCGACGTGCTCGCGCTCGAGGGGCGGGCGCTGGCCGATCACCGGGGCGGGGTCGTCTCGATGATCTTCCAGGACCCCGGCCTTGCGCTTGACCCGGTCTACACCATCGGCCGCCAGATCGCCGAGACCGTGATCCGCCACGAGGGCGTGAGCCGCAGCACCGCCATGGCCCGCGCGCTCGAGATGCTGGAGCTGGTGCGCATCCCCTCGGCCAAGCGGCGGCTCTCGAACTACCCGCACGAGATGTCGGGCGGCATGCGGCAACGCGCGATGATCGCGCTGGCGCTCGCCTGCAAGCCCAGGCTTTTGCTCGCCGACGAGCCGACCACGGCGCTGGATGCGACGGTGCAGATCCAGATTTTGCTCCTGCTGCGCGAGTTGCAGCGCGAGATGGGGATGGGGGTGATCTTCGTCACCCATGATATCGGCGTCGCGGTCGAGGTCTCGGACAAGCTGGCGGTGATGTATGCCGGCAGTTTCGTCGAGACCGGCAGCGTGGCCGAGATCATCCGCGACGCGCGCCACCCCTATTCGCAAGGGTTGCTCGCCGCGAACCTGGTGGGCGCGGAGCCCGGCGCGCTGCTGAAGGCGATCCCCGGCGCGCCGCCCGCGCTGCATGCGCCGCCCGTAGGCTGTGCCTTTGCGCCGCGCTGCGAGCTGGCGGGGCCGCGTTGCGGTGCCGATCCCCTGCCCCTCTGGCAGGCGCGCGGCGACCGCTGGGCGCGCTGCGTCGCCGCCGCCGAGGCATCGGCCGCAAGCCCCGCGGAGCCATGATGCGCATCGCCATCCTGAACCCCAATTCCACCGACGCGATGACGCAGGACATGGCCGAGATCGCGCGCATGGCTTTGCCCGCGGGCAGCACGGTCATCGCCCTGACCAACGCGGACGGCCCGCCCGCCATCCAGGGCGAGGCCGATGCCATCGCCTGCCTGCCGGGGCTTCTGGCCCTTGCCCGCGGCCCCATGGCGGCCGAGGCCGAGGCCATCGTCATCGGCTGTTTCGACGACACCGGGCTGTCAGAGATGCGCGCGACCTTGAGGCGGCCCGTGGTGGGCCTGGGCGAGGCGGGGATGATCGCCGCCACGCTCGCCGCGCCGCGCTTCGCGGTCTTGACCACGACCGAGGGCTCGGTGCCCGTCATCGCCGCCAATATCGAGGCGATGGGCCTTGCCCCCCGCTGCGACGGGGTGCGGGCCGCGGGTATCCCCGTGCTTGCGCTGCAGGACCGGATGCCCGACCTGCGCAGCGCCCTTGCCGCGCTGGCCGCCGATACGGGCAGCGGTGCGATCGTGCTGGGCTGCGCGGGCATGGGGCGGCTTGCGGGCGAGCTTGCCCGGCCGGATCTGCCGGTCCTGATCGACCCGGTGCGCGCCTCGGTCAGCCTTGCCGCCGCGGTGCTGCGCGCGGGGATCAGGCCGGGGCCCGAGGCGATGGCCCGTCCCTAGCCCGCCTTGGGCCGCGGCCCGTCGCGCGATCTGGCGAAGGATAGGGAGGGCCCGCCCTTGCGGACCTCCGGCAGGCAGGCCTCAGCCCACGGCGGATTGCACGTTGCGCAGCGCCGGATAGAGCGCGCGATACCCGGCAAGCCGCGGCTTGAGCGCGGCAGCGCGGGTCGCGTCGGGGGTGAACCAGCGGCGAACGGGCGGCTTGGTCATGACCGCCTCGAGCGACGCCTCGCCCGCCGCGACGCAGGCCAGCCGCGCGGCCCCGAGCGCCGGGCCGACATCGGCCCCGTCGCTGCGGCCGAGGCTGCAGCCGGTGACATCGGCGATGGTCTGCATCAGGAAATCGCTGCGCGTGCCGCCGCCGATGGCCAACAGCGCATCGGGCACCGGCCCCGCCGCGGACAGCGCCGCGATGGCGTCGGCAAAGCTGAAGGCCACGGCCTCGACCACCGCGCGCATCAGCGCGCCTTGCGTCGTCGTCTCGCCGAGACGCGAGAAACCGCCACGGATCTCGGTGTCGCCATGCGGCGTCCTCTCGCCGGTCAGGTAGGGCAGGAAGATCGGGCCGGGCTCGGCTGCCTCGGCCTCGGCCAGAAGCGCCTCGATCGGGCGGCCGAGCAGACCGGCCAGCCAGGCGATGGGCCGCGCGCCGTTCAGCATGGCGGCCATCTGGAACCAGTGGCCCGGCATCGTGTGGGCATAGGCGTGGATGCGGCTTTCGGGGTTGGGGCGGTAGCTGTCGGTGGTGACGAACAGCTGCCCCGAGGTGCCGAGCGAGATGAAGCCGTCGCCATCGGCGACCGCGCCGATTCCCACGGCCCCCGCCGCCGCGTCCCCCGCCCCCGCCGCGACCGGCAGGCCGGGGGGCAGGCCCAGCTCGTCCGCCGCGGCGGGCAGCAGGTGGCCCGCGATCTCGGTGCCGTGGCGCACCGCGGGCAACCAGGCGGGATCGGTCGCGCTGATCTCGCAGAGCCGCGGCGACCAGCGCCGGGCGGCCTGGTCGAACCACGAGGTGCCCGCCGCGTCCGACGGGTCGGTGATGCAGGCCCCGTGCAGGCGCAGGCCGATGTAATCCTTGGGCAACAGCACATGGGCGATGCGGGCATGTGCCTCGGGCTCGTGCCGCGACAGCCACCTGAGCTTGGGCGCGGTGAAGCCCGCCATCGGCGGCACGCCCGACAGCTGGCCGACGGCGGGCTCGGCCGCTTCCATCTCGGCGCAATCGGCCGTCGCGCGGGCGTCGTTCCACAGGATCACGGGCCGCACCGGGCAGAGGTCCGCATCGAGCAGGACAGCGCCATGCATCTGCCCCGACAGGCCGATCCCGCGCAGCCCCGCGCGCAGGTCGGGGTCGAGCGCGCGCACCGCCGCGCAGACCGCCGTCCACCATGCGGCGCAATCCTGCTCGCTTGCGCCCTCGAACGGGTGCGACACCGCGAGCGGCGCCGACGTGGTGGCCAGCACCTCGCCCCCCGCGCCGAGGATGCAGGTCTTGACCGCCGAGGTTCCCAGATCGAGCCCGAGATACATGTCCATTTCCTTTTCCGGTAACGGACGAGCCCGACACGGTTCCGCCCGCAGCACTTCGCCCTTATGAAGCATGGGCGCATCTTGCCCGGCACCCAAGCGGCACGCCAGCGGAAGCGCAAGAAAATTCTTTACTCGCGTCATGTTTTGCGGGTTCATTCGCGGGGTCTCATGCAAGACGGAGTCGCAGCCGGAGGGCCGGACCAGCCAGCACGACAGGACGAGAGCGCAGGATGAGTGACCAGAAAATCCGCAACATGGAAGAGTTCGCCGCCCTGAGCGGCCTGTCGCGCCCCACGGTCTCGAAGTATTTTCACGACCCCGCCAGCGTCCGCGCCACCACCCGCGCCCGGATCGAGGAGGCGCTGGAGCGTTACGACTTCCGCCCCAACATCTACGCGATGAACCAGAACCGCAGCCTGACCAAGAATGTCGGGATCGTGGTGCCCTATCTCGCCGACCCGTTCTTTGCCGAGATCGCCCGTATCCTCGAGCTGCGCTGCATCGAGGCGGGGTTTTCACCGATCCTCTACAGTTCGCATGGCGAACAGAAACTCGAGAAGGAGATCCTCGAGGGGCTGACCGCGCTCAAGCCCGCGGGGGTGTTCCTGGCGCCGCTCGGGCGGCTGTCGGACCGCGGCGTGGTCGAGCGGTTCTGCCGCGACGTGCCCACGGTTCTGTTCGACAGCAATATCGAGGGCATGGGCGAAGCCTTTGTCGGGTCTGACAATTTCAGCTTCGTGCAGCAGACCGTCGAGTATCTGTGCCGCACCGGCGCGCCGCCCTGTTTCTTCGAGATGCGCACCCCCGCGAACCCGAACGCCAACAAGCGGCGCAAGGCCTATCTGCAGATCATGGAGGCCGCGGGCCTCGAGCCGCATGTGGTCAGCGTCGAGGGCGAAGGCTGGGGCTTCGAAGAGATCGGACGCCGCGGCGCGCATGAGGTCATCGCCTCGGGGCGGCTGCCAACGGACACGGTGCTGTGCTCGAACGACCGACTCGCCATCGGGTTTCTCTCGGCCTGCTACGAGCGGGGCCTGCGCGTGGGCCGCGGCGAGGGCTGCGCGCTGCGCGTCGCCTCGCATGACGACCACCCGTTCTCGCGCTTCACCTGCCCCTCGCTGACGACCGCGGCGCATGAATACGAGGCGGTGGCCGGGAAGTGCATGAACACCTTGTTTTCGCTGATCGAAACCGGCGGCCGGTTTGCAACCCGCGAAGAGACGCTGATCCCCGCCCGGCTGATCCTGCGCACCTCGGCGTGAAGGTGAGTTGACGCGCGTAAAGTTTTTTCTTGACGCGCGGAAGGCCCCAAGCGTAGCGTTCGCTCGCATAACATCCAAGCCAGGGAGGAAAAGGATGTCCCCGAATACCGTGCTTCGCACGTCCACCGCGCTTGCGCTGTGCATCTTTGCCGGTGCCGCCGCAGCTCAGGACACCACCATCACCATCGCCACCGTGAACAACGGCGACATGATCCGCATGCAGGGCTACACAGACCTGTTCACGGAGCAGACCGGCATCGCCGTGGAATGGGTCACGCTGGAAGAGAACGTGCTGCGCCAGCGCGTCACCACCGACATCACCACCAACGGCGGCCAGTTCGACATCATGACGATCGGCATGTACGAGGCGCCGATCTGGGGTGCGAACGGCTGGCTCGTCCCGCTCGACGGCCTGTCCGAGGAATACAACGTCGACGACATCCTGCCCGCCATGCGCGCAGGCCTGAGCCATGACGGCACGCTCTACGCGGCGCCGTTCTACGGCGAAAGCTCGATGGTGATGTATCGCACCGACCTGATGGAGGCCGCCGGCCTCGAGATGCCCGCCGCCCCCACCTGGGATTTCATCCGGGAAGCGGCCGCCGCCATGGACGACCCGGAGAACGGCGTGAACGGCATCTGCCTGCGCGGCAAGCCCGGCTGGGGCGAAGGCGGTGCCTTCATCAACGTGACCGCCAACTCCTTCGGCGCGCGCGTCGTGGACGAGAACTGGCAGGCGCAGCTCGACAGCGAGGAATGGGCCAACGCGCTCAACTTCTTCGTCAACCTGATGAACGACTACGGCCCCGACGGCTACGCCACCAACGGCTTCAACGAGAACCTCTCGCTGTTCCAGCAGGGCCTGTGCGGCATGTGGATCGACGCCACCGTCGCGGCGTCCTTCGTGACCAACCCCACCGACTCGGAAGTCGCCGACAGCGTCGGCTTCGCGCGGGCCCCCGACACCGGTCTGGGCGTGCGGTCGAACTGGCTCTGGGCCTGGGCGCTGGCGATCCCCGCGGGCACGCAGCAGTCCGACGCTGCGCTTCAGTTCATCGAATGGGCCACCTCGGCCGATTACATCGAGCTGGTCGCCGAGAACGAAGGCTGGGCCAACGTGCCGCCCGGCGCGCGCACCTCGCTTTACGAGAACCCGAACTACGCGTCGGTTCCCTTCGCGCAGATGACGCTCGACTCGATCCTGGCCGCCGATCCCAAC
>JAOARA010000223.1 GCA_025211115.1 Roseicyclus sp.
CCCCCTCGCGCAGCCGGTAGGACGACAGCGCCGTCCGCCCCGGCGCGAAGCACAGGTCGTAAAGCGCCTCGACCTCCCAGCGGTCTTGGGATGTTTCCCGATCCAGCCGATACATGCGTGCGGTTTCTGCCCTTGCCCTCTGGCCTCGGGCGTAGCACGCCGGTAAGCCTCGCTCAAACACGAGGAGGTGCCAGATGTTCTACCGCCCCGAGGATGGCCACGGCCTGCCGCACAACCCGTTCAACGCCATCGTCACGCCGCGCCCCATCGGCTGGATCTCCACCCGCGGCGCGGATGGGTCGGACGACCTTGCCCCCTACTCGTTCTTCAACGCGGTCGCCTACGTCCCGCCGCAGGTGATGTTCGCCTCGACCTCGGCCAAGGAAGACCGGGGCGACACCAAGGACAGCGTCGCCAACATCCGCGAGACGGGCGTCTTTTGCGTGAACGTCGTGGAATACGCGATGAAGGACGTGATGAACCAGACCTCCGGTCCGTGGCCGAAGGAAACCGACGAGTTCGCGCTGGCGGGGATCGAGCGGGCGGAATGCGAGACGATCCCCTGCGCGCGCGTGACGGGTGCGCCCGCCAGCCTCGAGTGCCGCGTGACGCAGATCGTCAAGCTGGAGGGCGAGGCGAATTTCGCCGTCTTCGGCGAGGTCACGGGCGTCCACATGCGCGACGATTGCGTGGTGGACGGCATCTTCGACGTGCTGGCCTTCAACCCGCTCACGCGGATGGGCTACCGCGACTACGCGGTGATCCGCGAGAAATTCAGCCTCAAGCGCCCCGGCGAGTGACGGGGACCGCCACCGATTTTTCGTACGAAAAATCGCAGCGGACCCCGAATTTTCGTACGAAAATTCGCAACCGCGCCGCGCAGGCGCGGCCAGTGCAGCCCCCCTGTCCCTCAGGCCATCCGAACAGGCAGGATCGCGGGGGCCTTGCGTCGGGACATGAGCGGCGCAAGCCGCGCGAGGAACCTCTCGACCGCCCGTTCCATGGGCAAACCGGCCGGTGGCTGCCGCGCCAGCGTCAGGAGCGGCAGATCCTCGCCCGGTGTCGGGCCGGCCGCCGCCAGCGCCTCGAGATCGGCCTCCAGCGGCAGGGATGACCCGATCCGGTCCCGCGTCACGAACACCCCGGCCACGGGCGGCAGGCGTCGGGCCTCGCGCATCAGCCGCCGCACGGGCGGCGCGAAACGCCCGGCCCAGACCGGACCGCCAAGGATCAGCAGGTCGGCCGCGCCGATTTCGGGCACAAGCGTGATCTCGGGCAGGTCGCCGCGCCATGCGTCGCGCCAGCCGCGCAGATACCCCGACAGGCCGTCATAGCGCGGACACATGATGCGGCAGACACGCGCGCGGCTGCGCGCGGCGATCCGCTCGGCGATGCGCAGGCTGCGGCCCGAGCGGGAATAGACGACGATGACCGTTTGCATGCGTGCTCCCTCCGTCATGCGGCGCCCCGGTCCGGCGCTGTCATGTTTTCATGACATACTTTTGCATATAGGCATGTTTACACCAGAAACCAAGCCCGGACTTGCGCCGCGTGCCGCGGAATGGTTCATCTTCCCCGCGATGCGGCCAGCAACGGAGGCGATGGAGATGGCGATAGAAACGAAGATCGGCGTGATCGGCGGCTCGGGCGTCTACCAGATCGACGGTCTGGACGGGGCCGAATGGGTCACGGTCGACAGCCCCTTCGGCGCGCCCTCGGACGCGATCCTGACCGGGCGTCTCGGCGGGGTCGAGATGGCCTTCCTGCCGCGCCACGGGCGCGGGCATGTGCATTCGCCCAGCTCGGTCCCCTACCGCGCCAATATCGACGCGCTCAAGCGGCTGGGCGTGACCGACGTGATCAGCGTCTCGGCCTGCGGCTCCTTCCGCGAAGAGATGGCACCGGGCGATTTCGTCATCGTCGACCAGTTCATCGACCGCACCTTCGCCCGCGAAAAATCGTTCTTCGGCCCCGGCCTCGTCGCCCATGTCTCGGTCGCCCATCCCACCTGCCCGCGGCTGGGCGCGGCCTGCGCCGAGGCGGCACGCGACGCGGGGGTCACCGTGCATGAGGGCGGCACCTATCTCGCAATGGAGGGGCCGCAGTTCTCGAGCTTGGCGGAGTCGAAGCTCTACCGCGAGGTCTGGGGCTGTGACGTGATCGGCATGACCAACATGCCCGAGGCGAAACTCGCCCGCGAGGCCGAGCTGTGCTATGCCTCCGTCGCCATGATCACCGATTACGACAGCTGGCATCCCGAGCATGGCAGCGTCGACATCTCCGACATCATCGCCACGCTGACCGGCAACGCCGACAAGGCGCGCGCGCTGGTCGCCCGCCTGCCGGATCTGCTGGGCCCCGAGCGCGCGCCCTGCCCCCATGGCTGCGACCGCGCGCTGGACTTCGCGGTCCTGACCGCGCCCGAGGCGCGCGACCCGGCGATGGTCGAGAAACTGGCCGCGGTGGCGGGCCGGGTGTTGTGACCGCGGCCCGTCGCGGCGCATCCTGCTGGGTGGGGCCACCCCGCCCTTCGACGCTTGGCTGACGCGCGCCTCACCCCCGCGCGGCTCCGGGCGCTGCTGGGCCAGCCCGGCGGCCATGCGGGGACCGCCGCGCTGCGCGCGGCAAGAACCGAGACGATGGGGCCGAATACCCTCACCCGGCTGATGCTCCGCATCGGCGCGGCCGAGGTGCCCGGCCTTTACCTCCGCCCCGAGGGGGATGGCCCCTTCCCCGCCGTTCTCTACTGCCACGCCCATGGCAACCGCTACGACCGCGGCGCAGAGGAGCTGATCCTCGGCCGCCCCGCGCTTGTGTCGCCCTATGGCCCCGCCTTGGCCGAGCGCGGCATCGCAAGCCTGTGCATCGACCTCGCCCCGTTCGGCGGTCGCCAGGCCGAGGGACCGGAGGCCGCGCTGGCCAAGGCCCTGCACTGGCAGGGGCACACGCTCATGGGACAGATGCTGGCCGAGCTGTCGGCCGCGTTCGGCTGGCTCGCCGCCCGCCCCGAGATCGACGCGCGCCGCATCGCCACGCTGGGCCTGTCGATGGGCGGCACCCATGCCTATTGGCTGGCCGCGCTGGAGCCGCGGGTCGCGGCCTGCGCGCATCTTTGCGTCCTTGCCGATCTCGCGCCCCTGATCGCCACCGGCGCGCATGACCTGCATGGCCCCTACATGACGGTCCCCGGCCTGTTGGCCGAGGGGGACATGGGCGATGTCGCGGCCCTTGTCGCGCCGCGGCCGCAGCTGGTGTGCCTCGGGGCCGCCGACCCGCTGACGCCCGAGACCGCGCGCGACCCCGCGCTGGCGCGCCTGCGCGCAGCCTATGCGGACGCGCCCGACCGACTGGCGCTGCATGTGGACCCCGACACGGGCCACAGGGAAACGCCCGCCATGCGCGCGGCCGTCCTTGCCTTTCTCGCGCGCCACCTTTCGCCCTGAGCGCGCGTGCCCCGCGGTCTTCGCGCAACAGGCACCACCGCGCGACGCGCCGCCCGCTTGCACCCCGGCGGCGCTTGGCTTCAGTTGGGGCCATGCGGCTCCTGACCTGTCTTTGTTTCGGTCTCCTGCTCCTCGCGCCACGACTGGGCGCGCAGGAATTCATCGAGGTGCCCGATCTCGTCTCGGACGAGGCGTTCTACCGGATCGTCTCTTGCGCCGCGCCGCCCGGCGGCGACTGCGGCAAGCCCGTCATCCGCTGGCCCGAGGAGCGCCGCCTGCGCCTGCGCGTCGGCATCGCGGATATCGCGGCGAGTTTTCCGGGCTACAAGCTCGACCTCGTGGACCGCGCGCTGGACGATGCCATCGCCGAGATCAACGCCTCCGGCGCCGCGCTGTTCCTGAGCCGCGCCTACGAGGGCGCGCTCGACGTCCCGGTCTACCTTGTGGCCACGCCGCAAGGCGGGCGGATCGACGGCACCTCGGTGGCCGAGCTGGACGGGGCCGAGATCGCCATCGCCCGCGTCGCGCTGCGCTCGCGCGGGGACGAGATCACCGCTGCTGCCATCGCCATCAGCCAGGACATCCGCCGCCGCGAAATCGCCTCGGTCGTGCTCGAGGAACTGGTGCAGGCCATGGGCCTGCCGACCGACATCGCCTCGCCTGCCTACGCCCGTTCGATCTTTTCCGAGACGGGCAATTCCACCGTCTGGCTGCGCGGGCAGGATGCCGCCGCCCTGCGCCGCCACTATCCCCGCCGCTGACAGCCCCACGCCCGAAAGGACCAAGACCGCCATGCCCAGCCACAAGACCGTGCAGGACTATATCCGCACCATCCCGGATTTCCCGCACGAGGGGATCCTGTTCCGCGACGTGACGACCCTGTTCCAGGACGCGCGCGGCTTTCGCCTGGCCGTCGATCAGCTGCTGTCGCCCTTCGTGGGCGAGCAGATCGACCTTGTCGCGGGGCTCGAGGCGCGCGGCTTCATCCTCGGCGGCGCGGTGGCGCACCAGCTCTCTAAGGGCTTCGTGCCGGTGCGCAAGAAGGGCAAGCTGCCCGCCAAGACCATCGAACAGGCCTACCAGCTGGAATACGGCGAGGCCGTGGTCGAGATCCACGACGACGCGGTCGAAGCCGGGCAGAAGGTGCTGATCGTCGATGACCTGCTGGCGACCGGCGGCACCGCCGAGGCCGGCATCAAGCTGATCGAGCGGCTCGGCGGCGAGGTGGTGGGCTGCGCCTTCGTGGTCGATCTGCCCGACCTCGGCGGGCGC
>JAOARA010000224.1 GCA_025211115.1 Roseicyclus sp.
GCCCCGCTGGGCCTGCTCGTGGTGGCGCTCGTGCTGACGGGGCTGAACACGGCTTTCCTGCTTCCCTGGCTGAATACTTATCTCAAGGGCTGGCTGGCCCAGGGCACGACCGCCGCCCGCCACCACCAGCGGCCGCGCGGCACCCTTCTCAGCCGATTGCGACCATGACGACGCCGACCGTGGCCAGGACCGTCGCCAGCACCAGCCAGAGGCCGGGAGGGGGCTCGGTCCTGAACAGGTAGGCGGCGAGGTATGCGCCGATGAAAAGCTCGGTTGTTCCGATGATCGCCACCACCGCCACGTCGGCGTGCTGGAGCGCGAAGAACAGCAGAACCTGCCCCATGGACAACGACGCCGCGGCCAGCCACTGCCACGGCCCGGCATCCCGGAAGACCCCCGTCAGGCTGGCGCGGTAGCGCGCGCTGAACCGGGCCGCGACGACATACCAGAGAAACCCCGTGATCGCGCCGACCATCGCCCCGAAGGCGGCATCCGGCACGGCCTCCATCGCCAGTTTCCGCGCCACGTAGGCCGCCGCGTAGCACAGCGCACAGACCGCCCCGAAGATCGCGCCAAGCCGCAGCTGGCTGGCGGGCACCTCATCGAAGGCCTGCCGTGCAGGCGCGCGTTCGCGCATCGTCAGAACGACACTGCCGAGGATCAGCGCCATACCCGCCAGGGCCACGGGCGCGTAGCGCTCTCCAAGGAGCAGGACGGCCAGGATCAGCGAAAAGACCGGGATCAAGCGCCGGTAGAGGCTGGCGCGAATGGCCCCGGACAAGGCGATGGCGCGGAAATTGGTCAAGCGACCGAAGACCGTGGCCAGGAGGCCGGAGGCCACGAAAAAGCCCACGCCCATGCCAAGGACGCCCCAGGCCGAAGGCCAGCCCTCCTCCGGCCCCCGCGCGAGCCAGATGACCGCCGCGAAGAGCAAGGTCAGAAGGATCGACAGGAAGGCGCCGTTGTCGCCCCGCACATGCTGTGCGCCCTTTGCGATGGCCGCCCCCGCAAGGCCGAAGAAGCCCGCGGAACACAACGCGATCAGTTCGCCCGGCATCACGGCCCCCGCCCGGCCTCAAGAGATCCGCCGCGCACCTCAGATATCCAGGAACACGGTCTCTCCGGCCCCCTGGAGGCGGATGTCGAACCGGTATCGGCCGTCGCCCGTCCGCCTTGCGATCAGCGTCTCCGCCCGGTCGCGCGGCTCGATCCGGGACAGGAGCGGGTCGCCGCCGTTGTCCTCGTCCTCGAAATAGATGCGGGTCTGCAACCCGATGTTGATGCCGCGCGCCACGATCCAGAGAGCGATGTGCGGTGCCTGCATGCGACCGTCGCGTAATGCCACAGGGCCCGGTTTCACGGTGGTGAGCGTAAACTCGCCGCTGTCCTTGTCCGCGGCAAAGCGGCAAAAGCCCGACACATGCGGGTCGGCCCCGGCCATGCCGGCAAACCGCCCCGCGGCATCCGGCTGCCAGCTTTCCAGCATCGCATCACGCAGCGGAGTGCCGGTGCCGTCCAGCACCGCACCGCGGATCGTGATGCGCGCACCGGTCGCGCCCTCGGAGATCGGACTTCGCCCGAGATCCTCGGGATAGATATCCCCCAGCCCGGCAAAGCTGGGGATGCAACCGATATGGACATAAGGCCCCGCCGTCTGGCTGGGCGTTTCGCAAAGGATGTCGCGCGGCTGCACCATCACATCCCCTCCGGGCGGTTTTCGAACATGGTTTGACGGCGGCCCCGCAAGACGATGTCGAACCGGTAGGCGAGGTAATCCATCGGGCGTGCGTTCTGCATGTCCAGCGGCGCGACCAGCTGCTCGATCCGGCCCCGGTCCTTGATCGTCTGCACGATGGGGCAACGGTCGATCAGCGGATCGCCCTGGAAATACATCTGCGTGATGAGCCGCTGCCCGAAGGCATGGCCGAAGACCGAGAAATGGATATGCATCGGCCGCCAGTCATTGCCGCGATTGGGCCAGGGATAGGCGCCGGGGCGCACGGTCATGAACTCATACCGCCCGTTCTCATCCGTCAGGGTCCGGCCGCAGCCGCCGAAATTCGGGTCGAGCGGGGCGAAATAGGTGTCCTTCACATGGCGGTAGCGCCCGCCCGCGTTGGCCTGCCAGATCTCGACCAACGTGCCGGGCACGCCGCGCCCGTTCTCGTCCAGCACGCGGCCGTGAACCCGGATCCGCTCTCCGATGGCGGGCGCTTCGCCCTTCGAGAAATTGAGGATCAGATTGTTGTCGAGCGGCCCGATCAGACCATGGCCAAAGCGAGGGCCGGTTTCTTCGGCGGGCGTGCTCTCTAGCGACAGGAGCGGCAAGGTCGGTGAGCGCGTGACCGAGGTCTTGTAGCCCGGATCGCGCGGAACCGGGTGCAGCGCCTGGCGGCGCGGCATCAGCGGCGCATCACTCATGGCCGGTTTCCTTCATCTCAGCAAAGGTTTGCCGGGCCAGCTTGATCGCGTGATTGGCCGCCGGAACCCCGGCGTAGATCGCCACGTGCAAGAAGGCCTGCATCACGTCATCCGGGCTGGCACCGGTGCGCGCCGTGGCGCGGACGTGCATCGGGATCTCCTCGAAATTCCCGGTCGCAGCCAGCAGAGCCAGCGTCAGCATGGAGCGCTCGCGGCGGCTGATCGTGTCATCCGACCAGACGGTGCCCCATGCGCCTTCGGTGATCAAAGTCTGAAACGGCGTGTCGAAGTCGCTGCGCATGGCTTCGGCCCGGTCGACATGGGCATCGCCCAGAACCGCGCGCCGCGTCTTCATCCCCTCGTCGAACCGGGTCATCCGTGCCTGCCCCATGCTGCCCATTTCTGCGCGGTTGCCCGCGCCCGATCCCTGGGGAACCGGGCGCGAGGTCTGTGTAGGGTTCGCGCGCCCGTCAGGCGCGGCCTTCTTCGGCCTGCGGATTGCCTGCCTCCTTGCCGGATCGCGCATAGAGCACCCCGAGGAGTGCCCCCGTCCCCAGGATGCCGATTGCCGCGACCATCGGCTCTGGTGCCACGGCTGCGACCGCGCCCAGAAGCAACAGCACCCGCTGCCCCCAGCCAAGGACGTTGCCCGCCGGGCGGACCCACTCGACGGCCACCGCGATGGCCGCCGCCGCCGCAAGGCCACCCACGGCGATCATCACGGTCTGCACGGTGTCGCCCTGCCCGATGATGGCGGGGTTCCATATGAAGACGAAGGGCATCAGGAAGCCGACCACCGCAAGCCGGACGGCCGAGAAGGCGATGCGGAACGGATCTTCCTGGGCGATGGCCGCCGCCGCCAGCGCCGCCACCGCGATGGGCGGCGTCAAGGCAGACAGGATGGCGAAGTAGAGCAGGAACATGTGGCTGGCGAGCATGGGAAAGCCCACCTCGATCAAGGCCGGGCCGACCAGAACGGCCGCGAGGATATAAGCCGACGGCGTCGGCATCCCGAGCCCGAGGATGATGGTCACGATCGCGGCGATGATCAGCGTGGCAAAGGCCGCACCGCCCGATACCTCGATGATGACATTGGCCGCCTTCATGCCCAGGCCCGTCATCGACAGCCCGCCGATGACCAGACCCGCCGCGGCGCAGGCCCCGGCAACCGGCAGGATGCGCAGGGTCGTCTCGGCCAGCGCCTCGACGATGCGCCACAGGGTCATGCGCGTGCGCGCCGTCAGCATCGCCGCGCCCACGACGGCGGCCGCCCCCGCACCGGCGGTGAAGACCGGCGAATAGCCCGCCATCAGGACGCCGATGATGATCCCGATCGGGATCAGGAAGGGCCAGCCCATCCGCACCGTGCCCCACAGGGTCGGCATGTCGTCGCCATAGGGCCGCAGGTCTTCGCGCACGGCGCGCAAGTGAACCTGAAGAAACACGCCGCAATAGTAGAGAAGCGCAGGCAGCACCGCGGCATAGACGATCTCGCGGTAAGGGGTGCCGGTATATTCGGCCAGGATGAAGGCGGCCGAGCCCATGATCGGCGGCATCGCGCTGCCGCCGGTGGAGGCGGCCACCTCGACCGCACCGGCAAAGCGTTTCGAGTAGCCCAGCCGTTTCATGATCGGGATCGTGATCGACCCGGTCGCCACGACATCCGAGGTCGGGCTGCCCGACATCGTGCCGTAGAGGCCCGAGGAGATCACGGCGATCTTCGCGGGGCCACCCCGGCTGCGGCCGGTTGCGGCCGAGGCGAGGTTGAAGAAGAACTCGCCTCCTCCCGCCGCCGACAGAAGCGTGCCGAACAGCACGAAGAGGAAGAC
>JAOARA010000225.1 GCA_025211115.1 Roseicyclus sp.
GTTCGAGGTGGTGCTGGCGACCAACATGTTCGGCGACATCCTGTCGGTCCTCGCCTCGGAACTGTCGGGGGGGCTTGGCCTTGCGGCCTCGCTCAACCACGGGGCGGCGCACGCGGTCGCGCAGGCGCAGCATGGCTCGGCCCCCGATCTCGCGGGGCAGGACCGGGCCAACCCGGCCTCGATCATCGGGTCGGTGGCGATGCTGATGGAGCATCTGGGCCACGCGGGCGTGGCAGAGGCGATCACCGCGGGGCTGGATCACGCGCTGGCCGATGCGGCCACGCGCACCCCCGATCTTGGCGGAACGGCAGGCACGGCGGCGATGACACGCGCCGTGATCACCCATATCGAAGGACGAAAGGCATGACGCAGACCCCCATCCCCTTCTGGTTCCTGCGCGGCGGCACCTCGCGCGGGCCGTATTTCCGGCGCGAGGATTTGCCCGAGGATCTGGACGTGCTGGCCAAGGTGCTGTGCCAGGTGGTCGGCGCGGGCAACCCGCGCAACATCGACGGGCTGGGGGGCGGCGTCGCGGTGACGACGAAAACGGCGATGCTGTCGCGCTCGGCCGAGCCGGGGATCGACGTGGATTATTTCTTTGCGCAGGTGGCCGTCGAGGAGGCGCTGGTCGACTACGGCCCGACCTGCGGCAACATCCTTGTCGGCGTCGGCCCCGCGGCCATCGAGATGGGGCTGGTCGCCGCACGGGACGGCGTGACGCCGGTGCGCATCCGCGCGGTGAACACCGGCGCGACGGTCGAGGCGCTGGTGCAGACGCCCGGCGGACAGGTGGAGTATCGCGGCGACGTTCAGCTTGACGGTGTGCCGGGAACGGCGGCGCCGGTGGGGTTGAACTTTCTCGACGTGGTGGGGTCCAAGACGGGCGAGATGTTCCCCACCGGCAACCGGATCGACGTGATCGACGGGGTCGAGGTGACCTGCATCGACGTGGCCATGCCGATGATGATCGCCCGCGCCGCGGATTTCAGGATCACGGGCCGCGAAACGGTCGAGGAGCTGGACGCCAACCGCCCGCTCTTCGAACGGATGGAGGCGGTGCGGCTCAAGGCCGGCGCGCTGATGGGCATGGGCGACGTGACCAAGTCGGTCACGCCGAAGATCGGGCTGATCGCGCCGCCCGCGGGGGCGAACGCGCAATTCGCGGCGCGGTATTTCATGCCTTGGACGACGCATCCGACGCTGGCGGTGACGGGCTCGCAATGCCTTGCCTCCTGCGCGCTGATGCCGGGGACGGTGGCGGAGGGGGTGGCGAAGCCCATCCCCCCCTCGCCCGCGCGGGTCGTGATCGAGCATCCGATGGGCGAGATGGAGGTGACGCTGACCTACGGCGACGGGCCAAGCTTCCAGTCGGCGGGGCTGATCCGAACCGCCCGGCTGATCGCGCGGGGCGAGGTGATGGTCGATCCCGCGCTGCTCGGGGGGTGAGGGGATGAAGACCTTCGACATGCTGGCCCGCGCCGTCGCGCAGGAGGGGGTGACGGATGCCTTCGCCCTGCTGGGCGATGCGAACATGAACTTCGCCACGCGGCTGGCCGAGGGTGGCTGCCGGATGATCTATGTCCGGCACGAGCATAACGCCGTGACGGGCGCGATGGCCTATGCGCGGAAGACCGGGAAGACGGGCTTTGCCACGGTGACCTGCGGCCCCGGCCTGACGCAGCTGATGACGGCCCTGCCCGCCGCGGTGCGGGCGCGCTTGCCGATGGTGGTGCTGGCGGGCGAAGCGCCGCTGAAATCGGGCTGGTACAATCAGGCGATAGACCAGGCGCCTTTCGTGACGGCGACGGGGGCGGCCTATCACGCGCTGCACTGGCCCGCGCGGATGCCGGTGGCGATCCGGGATGCCTTCCTGCAAGCGGCGCGGGAGCGGCGGCCGGTGGTCGTGGGCGTGCCCTTCGATCTGCAGAACCTCGACTGGACGGGGGATGAGGCGCTGCCCCTGCCCTCCTCGGAGATCGCGCCGGTGGTCTCACCCATGCCGCCGCATCCCGACGACGTGGCGCGCGCCGCGGCGCTGGTCGCGGGGGCGGGCCGCGTGGTGGTCATGGCAGGGCTTGGTGCGGTGGAGGCGGGGGCCGGTCCGGCCTGCCGTGCGCTGGCCGAACGGCTCGACGCGCTTCTGGCGACCACCCTGCCCGCGCGCGGGTTGTTCCATGACGATCCCTACAGCCTGAACGTGGCGGGGGGCTTCTCGCACGAGGTGGCGCGGGCGTGTTTCGCCGAGGCCGACCTGGTGATCGCCGTGGGCGCGTCGCTGGCGCATCACAACGCGGATGGCGGCAAGCTTTGGCCCAAGGCGCAGGTGTTGCAGATCGACCTGGACCCGGTGGCGATGTCGCAGGGCCGCGTTGCGGCGGGCGCGCATCTGAGGGGCGACGCGCGGCTGGCGGTGGAAGCCTTGGCCGAAGCCGTCGCGCCCCGCGCGCCCGCGTGGCGCAGCGCGGAGATGGCCGAGCGGATCGCAGGGGCGCCCCCCGACAGCACGGTGTTCCCGTCCGAGCCGGGGGTGCATGACCCGCGCGACGTGGTGGCGGCGCTGGATGCCGCCCTGCCCCGCGACTGGGAGATGGTGAATTCGTCCGGGCATTGCTCCTTCTACGTGGCGCATATGCCGGGGCGGCCCAACGCGCGGTTCCTGACGATCCGGGAGTTCGGGGCAATCGGCAACGGCCTGTCCTTCGCCATGGGGGTCGCCGTCGCGCGGCCCGGCGACAGGGTGGTGCTGTTCGACGGGGACGGCAGCCTGCTGATGCATGTGCAGGAGCTTGAGACCATCGCGCGGCACGGGCTGAACATCCTGATCGTGGCGCTGAACGACGGGGCTTACGGGTCCGAGATCCACAAGCTGCGGGCCGAGGGGTTGTCGGACGCGGGGGCGGTGTTCGGACGGACGGACCTTGCCGCCATCGCGCGGGGCTTTGGGCTGGGGGGCGAGACGATCACCGATCTGGACGCGCTGCCGCGGCTGGTGGAAGAGTTTGCCGCGACGGGTGGCGCCGCGGTCTGGGACGTGCCGATTTCCGACCGGGTCTATTCCCCGGTCATGGCACGGGCGCATCCGCCCAAGGGGCATTGAGGGACGAGAAGCATGAAGGTTCACATCCTCGACGACTGGTTCGACACGCTGAAGACCCTGCCGAGCTATGCCAAGCTGGCGGGCCATGACGTGACGGTCTGGACCGATCATGTAGAAGATCATGACGTGTTGGCGGAGCGGCTGGCCGGGGCCGAGGCGCTGGTGCTGTTCCGGGAGCGGACGGCGATACCGGGGGCGTTGCTGGACCGGTTGCCGAAGCTGGAGTTGATCAGCCAGCGGTCGGTCTATCCGCACGTCGATGTGCCGGGCTGCACGCGGAACGGGGTGCTCTTGTGCTCGAACATGCATGGCGGCACGCCGTCCATGGCGGCGGCGGAGCTGCCCTTCGCGCTGATCCTCGCCTCGGCGCGGCAGATCCCGCAGCAGATGGCCGCGCTGCGCGCGGGGCAGTGGCAGCTTGCGCCGGGGCAGACGCTGCACGGGCGGCGGCTGGGGCTTTACGGCTACGGGCGGATCGCAAAGCAGGTGGCGGGCTATGCCCGCGCCTTCGGGATGGAGGTGGTCTGGTGGGCCTCCGACGAGGGGCGCGCGCGGGCCGTGGCGGATGGGGAGCCGGTGGCGGAGAGCCGCGCGGCCTTCTTTGGCGAAAGCGATTTCGTCAGCGTCCATGTCCGGCTGAAGCCCGCGACGAAGGGGATCATCACCGCCGCCGATCTTGCGGCGATGAAGCCCACGGCGACATTCGTCAACACCTCGCGCGCGGGGCTGGTGGAGCCGGGCGCGCTGGTGGCCGCCGTCACGGCGGGGCGGCCGGGGCGCGTGGCGGTGGACGTGTTCGAGACCGAGCCGCTCACGGACAGGGCCGATCCGCTGATCATCCACCCCAATGTCATCGCCACGCCGCATATCGGCTACGTGACGGAGGATGAGTTGGACTTGCAGTTTTCCGACATCTACGACCAGATCAACGCCTATGCGGCGGGCGATCCGATCCACATGATCAACCCGGAGGCGTTGGACGCCCGGTGAGCGCGGTCTCAGATCAGGCCGGGCGGTGCCACGATCACGCCGTCCTCGTCGGCGACGATCATGTCGCCCGGATTTATGCGCACGCCGCCGATGGTGATGGGGCAGCCCACCTCGCCCTCGCCGCTGCGCAGGCAGCGCGCAGGCGTGCGGGCCAGCGCCATGATGCCGAGGTCGAGCTGGCGCAGCTCGGCCACGTCGCGGACCGCGCCGAAGATCACCGCCCCCGCCCAGCCGTTCCTGAGCGCCGCGGCGGCCAGCATGTCGCCCATCAGCGCACGGCGGTCCGAGCCGCCGCCGTCCACGACCATCACGCGCCCCTCGCCGGGGCTGTTGGCCAGCTCGCGGACGCGGGTGTTGACCTCATGGGTCTTGACCGTCTGGGCGGGGCCGTGAAAGGCCAGCTTGCCGCCGAAATGCCGCAGCGCGCTGGGCAGGACGCCCAGCGCCTCGCCATGCTCGTCGTAGAGATCGCAGGTCACGTACATCGGCGGTTCCTCCCCTTTGGCGAAAGCCTAGCCTGCGCACGGGGGGGCCGCCATGGGTGATCTGATGGCGATGCCCGAGGGGCTGTCGCTCGCGGCCTTCTGGGTGCTGATGGGGGTGAGCTATGCCGCCTCCTTCATCACCGCGGCGCTGGGGATCGGGGGAGGCGCGGTTCTGTTGGCGGTGATGGCGAGCCTTGTGCCGCCCGCAGCCCTCATCCCGGTGCATGGCGCGGTGCAGCTGGCCTCGAACGCGGGGCGGATGGGGATGCTGCTGTCGCATGTCCATTGGCCCGCGCTGAAGGGGTTCACGCTGGGTTCGGTTCTGGGGGCCGTATTGGGCGGGCTGGTGGTGGTAGAGCTTCCGCCCGCGATCATCCAGGTCTCGGTCGGGCTGTTCGTGATCTGGTCGGTCTTCTCCAAGCCGCCCAAGTGGCTGTCGCGCTTCCCGGTGCTGACGGGGGGGA
>JAOARA010000226.1 GCA_025211115.1 Roseicyclus sp.
CCACCTGCGGCCCGGCGACCATTTCTGCGTCCGCACCAACGAAGGGCGCATCGCAGCACTGCGCGTCGATGACGTCCACACGCGCGGCAACGCCATCGGCGCGAGCGTGACCTTCGTCAGCTACACCGACTAGGACGACCAGCCGAAACCGGTGGCGCTCTTGCGTGATGCTCCACCCGAGGCCGGTCGGGGCCGGGCTAGCCCGTGCGGTCCGAAGGCGTGGCGGAGAGGGCGCGGAGCACCGCGTCGATATGCTGCGAACTGAGGAAATGGCCCGCGCTGTCGACGGTCCGCAGGCGCGCGCCCGGAAGGCTCTGCGCCAGCGCCCTCACGTCTTCCACCGGGCAGATCGGGTCTTGCGTGCCGTGCCAGAAGGTCACCGGGGCCGGCGTGTCGAACAGGCCCCTGACCCAGTCGCCCTGCAGGCTGACGACCTCGTCGATCGACGAGTGGTGCGCGCCGCTTGCGATGAGGGCCAGCCATTCCGACAGGCGATACTGCGAAAACGCCTCGTCCAGCGTGGCAAGGTCCGAGGGGCTGCCGCGATACATGTAGCTCAGGGCGCGCCGCGAAAACACGGGGCTTCTGGAGATCAGGTTGTAGATCCGCGTCAGGCTGTAGACGACGCGCTCGCTGGCCTTGATCCGTGACGAGACGTCGGTGAACAGGGTGGCGGGCTGAACGCCGACCCGCGACTGCGGCGTCGCCACGAGGTGCAGCTCGGAGACCATGTCGGGATGATTGCACGCGAATTGCACCGCCCATGAGCACCCCGCGCTGTCGCCGATGCACAGGAACGGCCGCGACGTGAGATAGGACAGGGCAGAGGCGACCGCGTCGATGATATGCTTCTGGCGCGCCCTCGAATTCGAGACCTCGTTGATGTCCATGAAATGACGGGGCACCATCAGGAACCTGAGGTTATGGGCATGCAGCGCCTCGGGCAGCTGGTCATGGAAGATGACCGGCGCGAGCATGCTGTGGAAATACACGATGGGCCGGCCGTCGCGCGGGCCGATATCCCAGACCGGCACCTCGAGGCCCGATCCCGAATTCACGCGCGTCACGACCAGGGACGGCCCGTAGTGGCCTTGCGCAAGCGCGGTTTCCGCATCCGCGGACAGGTGCGAGACCAGCTCTTCAACAAGGCGCGCGGTCAGGCTGATGGACAGCAGGCGCAGCATGTCGCCTTGTGACCTGTGGCCCAGCTTCTGCAGGATCTTCTGCACCTGCTTGCGCTTGGTGTCGTAGCTCGCGCCGGTCCGTTCCGCGGCGGTCTTGAGATCGTGGCCGGCGATCAGGTGACACAGCAATTCGAGTTCGCTGTCGGTCAGCGTGTCCGCGGCGGGTATGACGCCGGACATCGGAAACCCGTCGGACGCGATCCTGACGGCGGCGAACCCGATGTCGCTGGGGGCCTGTGGCCAGCGCCGCGCGACCTGCAGGGTGAAATAGAGACACCCCGCGGCCATGGTGAAGCCGCAGCCTGCCGGGGCGGTTTCTTGCGGCGACAGGCGTTTCGGGAAATCGCCGCCGCTCGATCCCGAGAACAGGAAGCCCCCCCGCGCGTCATACAGCGCAAGCGGAAACTGGCATTGTCCGAAGGTCTGGAGAAAGAATCGCTCGACCTGGAAGCCGTGCCGCGACACGTCCTCCGTCTCCCGGCGCCAGTCCGGGATCGCCTTGTAGATGATCTTGGCAAGCTCGGTGCTGCCGTTTCGGGTGTCGCGCTTTCCCATCGGACGGCCTTCTTGCTGGCGTGCGACACGGCGGTTGCGGTGTCGCGCTGGGGGCGGACCGGCGATCCGTCATGTCGCCGCCCCAAGGGACGTGGCGATCGGGGCGCGCGCGATCCCACCGCCGAGGCTACACGCGAAAGGCCCCGCGGATCACCGGCAAATTGGCGGGTTCAATCGAAAAACTGCCATGTGACCCCCCTTTCGGGGGGCGGCACTCCTCCGGGCTCTGGCTATCACGGGGATGAACCTTGGGCGGGGCCAGACCGTTCAGGGGCAAGCGCCGGCCCAGTGGTCCCATGCATGCGGCGACGCTGCGGGGCCCGGCCGGACAGTCGCAACCGAACGGGAACCATCGCCATGCTTGACAACCGCACCGCCACGAAACCCCTGTCCGCCGAGGCCCTTGGCCTTCGCCCGACACTCGATCGCGGCTCGGTTCTGAGCGGGGTGTTCCTGGCTGCCGATGCGGCGCGCTGCGCCGATCACGCGGACCGGCGCGTCTACCTGCCCCGCGATGCGGCCCTGCGCGCGCGCTTCCTGCGCGGCTGGGCGAAACGCAACCTGCGCCGCGCCGCCGCCGGGCTGGGCGGCCTTGCCCTCGTGCTTCCGCTGGCGGGCATGGCCGAGGCGCAGGACGAAGGCCTGGTCGATCTTGCGGTCGTCGAGGGGGTGTCCGGCAGCGCGATCACCGAGGGCGGTGATCTCGTGATCACGCTCGACAACGGCGAGACGCTGCGCCTTGCGCAGGGCAGCTTCTCGGTCGGGCCGGACGGCGGCATCTTCGTCGCGCAGGCGGTCGCGGACCAGATCCTTGCCGCCGCGATGGAGGCCGGCGGCGCTGGCGGCGGCCTTGCGATGCTTCTCGGCGGCGGCCTTGCGCTGGGCGCGCTCGGGGCGGCGGGCGGCGGCGGCGGCGGGGCAGGGGGCGCGGGGGCGGACACGGGTGGCTCCGGCCCCGATCCTGCGCCGCAGCTGGCCTATGTCGTGGACGGCTACCTTTCGGGGGCAACCGTCTTCGGGGACGCCAATGACAACGGCCTCCAGGACCCCGGCGAGACCTTCACCACCACGTTGGCCGACGGCAGTTTCGACGCGTCGCTGTTCGCAGATGGCGTGCCCCTCGCGGCGCGGGGCGGGGTCGATATCTCGACCGGCGAGACCTTCACCGGCACCCTCAAGGCCCCCGCCGGCTCGACGGTGGTCACGCCGCTGACGACGGTCGTGCAGACGATCATCGCCTCCGACACCTCGGGCACCCCGCCCACCCCGCAGGAGGCGGCGGCCAGCCTTGCGGCCTCGCTCGGGTTGCAGGGTGACCTCTTGAGTGACGACCCCTCGGCCGTGGCCGAAACCGGCGACCTGTCGCAACTTCAGGCGGCCGCCAAGATCGCCGCCGTCATCAACCTTGTCTCCGCCGCCGCGCCGGACGATCCCGACGCGGCCGTCGACGGGGTTCTGGCCGCGCTGGCGCAGGATCTTTCCGATGGCGAAGGTGGCGACCCGTTCGATGATCCGGCGGCGATCGAGACCGCGCTTGCCGCGGCGGGCCCGGCGATCCAGGTCTCCTCGTCCGACCTGGCCACGGCGCTGGTGACCGCCGCGAACGAGATCGACAACGCCGAGGACCTGGGCGGGCTCGAGGCCTCGCAGACCGTGGTGCAGGGCGCGATGACCACCGCGGTCACCCAGAGCGTCGGGACGACCGAAGGGCCCTCGGCCCTGAGCACCGCGAACGAGACACCGGACCTGTTCGACACGGTCGTGCCGCTCAGGCCGCAGGTCACCGAGTTCACGCCGGCCACCGACACGCTCGGCAACGGCGGCGCGGAGAACACCATCACGCTGTCGGGCACCGCCCGCGCGGGATCGACGATCACCTACCAGGTCGGGCTTGCGACCGGGACCGTCACCGCGGATGAGACCGGCGCCTGGACCGTCACCACGGACGGAGCGGCCCTGCTTGCCGCGGGCACCGAGGGGCAGGTCGTTCCGGTCATCACCGCCACGCTGAACGGCGTCACCTCCGGTGCGGCAACCGGGGTGCCGACCTACGAGATCGACGGGGCCGCGCCCGCGGCGCTGACGCAGGTCGCGCTCTCCGGCGGCGATGACGGCGTGATCAGCGCGGCCGAGACCTCCGGCGCGGCGTTCACCGGCCAGACCGAGGCGGGGGCCGAGGTGACCTTCAGCCTGAACGGCGGCCCCGAGGTGGTGGTGACCGCAGGCGAGGACGGTCGCGTCACCGTTTCGCTGGACGGCGGGGCGCTGGGCGCCTTGGTGGAGGGCAGCAACACCCTCTCCGCCACGGTCCGCGACGCGGTGGGCAACAGCGCGGCGACCGCTCCCGACTTCGAGATCACCGTCGATACCGTCGCGCCGGATGCGCCGGGCGTCGACGCGGTGACGGGCGACAACCTCGTGACCGCGCTCGAGGCGCAAGCGCCGATTGCCGTCACCGGGACCGGCACCGATGGCGACAGCGTCGAGATCTTCATCGACGGCCAGTCGGCGGGCACCGCGACCGTGTCGGGCGGCACATGGTCCATCGACATCGCGGCCCCCGCCGACGGCAGCCGCACCCTGACGGCCGTGGCCACGGACACGGCGGGCAATGCCTCGGCAAGCTCCGCGGCGGTGGATTTCGTGGTCGAGACCGGTGCGCCGACCGTGTCCATCGACGCGCTTCCCGTCGGCAGCCTCGCCAATGCCGCCGAGATCGCGGCCCCCGTCACCGTGACCGGCAGCTCCAGCAATGCCGTCAGCGTCAGCGTCCGCGTTCTGCAGGGAACGACCGAGGTTGTTCCCGCAACGACCGCCACGCTTGATCCCGACGGCAGCTGGAGCGCCCCGGTCTCGCTCGGCGGGCTTGAGGGCAGCTATACCATCGAGGCGACGGTGACCGATGGCGTGACCCCGGTGACGACCACCACCCCGCTCGAGATCGACGCGACCGCGCCGGGTGCCCCCGGCCTTGCGCTGACCGATGCGGGCGCGGACGGCGTCGTGAACAGCGCCGAGGCCGCGGACGCGGCGCTGACCGTGACCGGCGAGGCGAGCACCGAGATCACGTTGAGCATCGGCGGCACCGCGCAGACCGTCACGACCGACGCGGAGGGTGTGGCCGTCGTCGCGCTCGACGGGCGTCTGACCGACGGCGACACCGCCGTGACGGCCACGCAGACCGACGCCGCGGGCAATGTCTCATCCGAGGCAAGCCTGACCATCCCGGCGGATTTCGGCAAACCGGGCGCGCCTGTCATCACGCTTGCCGACAGCCAGATCGACGACACCGAGATCGCCGCGGTCACGATTTCCGGCAGCGGCGCCGAGGGTGACGCCACGGTGCGCCTGTCCTCGGACCTGTTCGACGCGGATATCGAGGTGACCGCCGATACATCGGGCAACTGGACGACAGCGCCGCTCGACCTGAGCGGCACAGCCGATGCCGTCTACACGATCTCGGCCGTGGTGATCGACGCGGCGGGCAATGTCTCGGACCCGGCCACGGCCGATCTGACCATCGACGCCGTGCCCGATCCGGCGGTGGCCATCACGCTGGAGGACGGCGAGCAGGAGGGCGACCTTGTCCTTTACGACGCGGCCGAGTTCGCCGCGCTTCGGGAGACGACCGAGAGCGACGAAGGCGGCGGAACCGTCTCGAACGTGCCCGAGGGCACGGCCGTCACGGTCCGGCTGACCGGAACCTCGGCCAGCGGCGACTTCGACGAGACCTTCGGACCGGAGGACGATCCTGGCGGCAGCCATTTCCGCACCGACGCCAGCGGCGCTTTCACCATCTCGATCCCCGATGCCACGCTTGAATCCTTCGACGGCATGACCGAGGCCGGCTCGGTGACCATCAGCGCGGGCGGCGCGACGCTGACCCTCGACCTGCTGATCAACTCGCGGATCGGAGCCGAGGGCAGCACGGTGGTCAATGTCGGGACGACGGCCGTCGATCCGGTGGCCGATGCGGAAGACCTTGTTCCCGACGCGGTCGAGGTCGCGCTTCTCGACGGGGAGGTGTTGCTGAACGGCCTCGGCATCGCCACGCTCGAGGTGACCGGCCCGCCCGGAGGCATCAGCTACAACATGGTGCTGGTCTATGACGGCGAAAGCACCGCCCCGGTGCAGTCCTTTGCCTTCGACGGGGGGGAGGGCGGCAGCCTTGCGGCCCTCAGCAGCAGCCTGTTCCTGCGGGACGACGCGCTTTACGTGCTGCAGGGGAACCTGTCGGGCAGCTTGGACCCGCTTGCGGTGACGCAGGGCGAAGACCCGCTTTACACGCTCTACCGCATCCCGTCGAACGGCCTGGCCGACGCGCTGCCGGCCTTCGGGACGGCGGATAATTTCGACACCTCCGCCACTGCCGTGCAAAGCTTCGACATCGCGCTGGGCGATATCGCGCCCGAACTTGCCGCGGCCACGCTGGGCGAAAACGACGTTTTCCTGCCGCTCGACCTGTCCAGCGGGGACAGCGCGCCGGTCTTGCTGTTCTTCCGTGAAGACCTGGCAACCGAAACCACGTCCGAGGCCTATCTCGTGCGGATCAACACCTTCGACGGCTCGGTGCAATCGCTGCCGGTCGATGTCTCGGCCTATCTCGACGGGGACGGGGTGCTCGACGACTTTGACGTCAGATCGGCCCTGCAGGTCGATCCCGAAACGGGCGACGCCATAAGGCTCGATCTTCAGGGGCTGCCCACGCCCGAGGGATACGAGCGGACGGTGTCCTACGATTACGTCACCGACCTCGGGTTCCTGACGCTGACGACGACCGGCAACGACGGGCAGACCGACGTGATGGTCGCCCGCGGCGGCATCCTCGAATTCCTCGACGGCGGCGAGACGACATCCGGAAACGCGGATGATGATTTCATCGCGCTGGGCAACACCACGGGCGCCGAGACGGCGGTGAACATCACCGTCACCGATGGGCAGGCGACCATATCGGTCGACCGCGCGGCGTTTCTCGAGTTCTTTGGAGCGGAAACCACCGTCCCCCTCGAGTTCGACCTGTTCTGGACCGGATCGGTGACACCGGGCGAGGTTACGGGATACGGTGCGTTCACCTCCAACGGAGCGCCACCCGAGGAGGGAACGACGGAGCAAGGCTTTGGCTACGCCCGGTTCAGCCTCGATGTCGATGTCACGGCTTTCAGCGATGACACCGGGGCGGAGCAGCTGGATCTCGTGACCATCACCCTGTCCGGTGTCGACGGAACGGACTTCTACGGGCTTGGCATGAACCTGGTGGGCGAGGGCAGCGCGCCCGATTTCGACGGGTTCCAGAAGGTCGGCGGCGTCGATGGCTCGGGCGCGCAATTCGTGGTCGTGACCGACAGCCAGTCGACCTCCGGCTTCGACATCGTCCAGGGCTTCGACCTTGGCACCGAGGGCGATGTGATCCAGGTCGTCGCCAAGTTCGACCCGTACCAGGGCACCGCGGTCGAACGCATCGGCGACAGCGCAGAGGGCGTCACGCTGGCGGCGGACACGGGGATCGTGATCTTCGAGGGGCTCGTGGGGGCCAGGGATGACGATGTGATCACCATGGCCGAGACCCGGATCGACGGTCTTGAAAACCAGTCGATCATCGCGGTGACCGGCGATGACAGCGGCCTGTTCGTCTGGAGCCTTGCTTTCGACGGAGCGGGCGAGGTCACGTCTGACAGCATCCTGCGGGTGGACAATCTCGACCACACCGACCTGCCCGACTTCAACCTGAACTCGACCGATATCGAGTTGTTCCTGCCCGAGGTTTGACCGCGGCCGGTGCGCAGCCGCGCACCGGGCCGTCTAGACGACATGACGCGATTGGCCCCCCTTTCCTTCGCCGCCCATGGCAGCCTCGGCTGGCGGCCCACGGTGTCCTCCGTCGTGCCGGGGCAGGGCGCCGCGGTCGCCCTCTGCATGGACGAGCTGCCGGGG
>JAOARA010000227.1 GCA_025211115.1 Roseicyclus sp.
CATTACGCGGGCCAGCACTTCGTGCAGGTGGTCGAGCGGGACGAGCTGGGCGACCGGATCGACCCGCAGCGCCTGAACGGCACGAACCTGATGCAGCTGACCGTCGACGGCGATGCCGAGACGGGGGCGACCGTGCTGATCGCGGTGCTCGACAACCTCGGCAAGGGGGCGTCCGGGGCGGCGGTGCAGAACCTCAACATCCTGCTGGGGCTGGACGAGGCGACCGGCCTCTAGGGTGCGTGCCGGATGAAGGGGGAGTGGCTTGCGGCCTCGGCCTTCAGCCGCCCCTCGGCGTCGAACTCCGCATCGGTATTGAACGGGAGGAGCGGGCGCTCCGCCAGCCCCGCGATCACCCCCGCCTGATCGCCCAGAACCTGCCCCAGCCGTGCCTCAAGCTCGGCCTTGCGCGCGCCCTCGTGGTAGCCGTGGACGCCATGGACGAGCAGCGGCTCGGCCACCTCCATTCCGCAATAGCGCAGCGTGTAGGCGAGCGGCCAGAGCAACAGGCGCGTCTCGCCCTCCTTGCCGTCGGGGCCGCTTTCCGTTGCGCGCGATCCGGTGGTCACGCAAAACAACGCCCGTTTGCCGCGGAGCAGCCCGGCGTCGAAGCGCCGGTCCACGTCATGCAGCAGCCCGTGGACGAGACAGCGGTCGCACCAGCCCTTGAGCATCGCGGGCGGTGCGAACCACCAGAGCGGGAAGTGAAACACGATCCGGTCGGCAGCGCGGATCTTCTCGACCTCCGCCAGCACGTCGCCCGGCAGCGCGTCGCGGGCGGTGGCGTCTTCCTGTGCTTTCAGGGGGTCGAAGTGCTCCGGCGGATCGGTATACCTTTCCGGCCCCTCGGCGGGGTGAAACCCCTGCGCGTAGAGATCGGACCACAGCACCCGGTCGCCCGCGGCCCCTGCCGCCGCCGCGCTCGCCTCGGCCCAGGCCCCGCAAAAGGAGCGCCGCTCGGGGTGGGCGAACACGATCAGCGTCGTCCGTTCCATCACAGGCCCCGTCATCTTCATCCCGCAAATATGGTCGGGGGAGCGCGAGGTGGCAGACAGCCCCCTCGCACGGGTCGACGCCGCAGGCGGCGAAACCCCTCTCTACCCGCGATCCAGCTGGTCGAGGAGCGCCTTCGCCGCCGCTTGCTCGGCCTGTCTCTTGACCCGGCCCTCGGCCTCGGCCGTGCGCCCGTCTCCCAGCCGTGCCGCGACGCGGAAGACCGGGGCGTGATCCGGGCCTTCGCGCGACAGCTCCTCGTAAACCGGCGGGGCCATGCCGCGGGCCTGCGCCCATTCCTGCAGCGCGGTCTTGGCGTCGCGCGCATCCTCGGCGACGCTCTCCACCCGGTTGCCCCAGAGCCGCAGGACCACCGCGCGCGCCGCCTCGAACCCGGCGTCGAGGTAGACCGCGGCGATCACCGCCTCCATCGCGTCGCCCAGAAGCGCGGTCTTGCGCCGCCCCCCGGTCGTCATCTCGGACTTGCCCAGCCGCAGCACCGCGCCAAGGTCGATCTCGCGCGCCACCTCGGCGCAGGCCTCCTTGCGCACCAGCGCGTTGAACCGCGGCGCAAGCTGCCCTTCGCTGGCGGCCTGGTCCTGCGCCAGCACCGCCTCGGCCATGACAAGGCCCAGAACGCGGTCGCCGAGAAACTCGAGCCTCTGGTTGTCGGGCCGCGTGGCGGATGACAGCGAGGCATGGGTGAGCGCGCGCGTGATCAACTCGGGCTCGGCGAAGCGGTGGCCGAGCCGGTCGCAGAACGCCTCGATCTCGCGCGACAGCTTCACTCGATCGCCTCGAAGAAGCGGTCGCTGCGCCATGTCCAGAAATAGACCATCCGTTGCCCCGCCGACGAGAACATGACCCGGTCCGCACGGCCGAGGATGTTTTCCATCGGCACGAAGCCCACGCCGCCCACCGACTGCGGGAACCGCGAATCGACCGAGTTGTCGCGGTTGTCGCCCATCACGAAGACATGCCCCGCCGGCACCACGTATTCCGGCGTGTTGTCGCCCCGCGTGCCGTCGGCGATGTTCAGGATCGAGTGGCTGACGCCGTTCGGCAGTGTTTCGGTGAACCGGTCCTTGAGGCAGACACCGCCTTGTCCCACGGGCGCATTGGCACAGCGCGGCGGCAGTTGCTGGGGACCCTGGCGGTCGAAGACCTCCTCGAAGGGGGCCTCGGGCGTCAGGCTGACGGCCGCGCCGTTCAGATGCAGCACCCCGTCGATCACCTGCACCCGGTCGCCGGGCAGGCCGATCACCCGCTTGATGAAATCCGTGCCCTCGGTCGGGTGGCGGAAAACGACGACATCCCCCTGTTCGGGCTCGGCTCCAAAGATGCGGCCCTCGAAGGGGCACATCGAGAACGGGCAGGAGTGGCGCGAGTAGCCATAGGCCATCTTGTTGACGAAGAGGAAATCGCCGATCAGCAGCGTGTCCTTCATCGAGCCCGAGGGGATCCAGAAGGGCTGGAAGAAGAGCGTCCGGAACACCCCCGCGATCAGGAGCGCGTAGACCACCGTTTTCACGGTTTCCCAGATGCCGTCCGACTTGGCCTGTGTCGCCATGATCCGCCCTGCCTTGCTGCGTTGCTTGCCTGCGGGCGTCTTGGGCCAGCCCCGCGGCCGAGTCAAGGAAAGCGGCCCACGGAACGCGGCGCGTCAGCTGCGCGGCGGGCGCGGCTTGTAGATGGGCATCTGCCAGCCATAAAGCAGCGATCCCGCGCGCAGCGCGAAACAGACGAGGATGCAGGCCGCCAGCGACAGCAGGTCCGACGGCCAGAGCAACCCCGAGAGCAGGTAGGCCGCCGCCCCGGCGAAGGCGGCGGTGACATACAGCTTGCCTGTGCGGATCAAGAGCGGCACCTCGTTCGCCACGATGTCGCGCAACAGCCCCCCGAAACAGCCCGTGGCGATCCCCATGATCAGGATGATCGGCACGCTTTGGCCCATCTCGCTGGCCGCCCGCACCCCCGCCGCGACCGCGATGGGCAGGGCCAGCGCATCCAGCCAGGTGATGACGGCCATGCGGCTTTCCAGCAGGTGGGCGGTGAAGAAGACGAGCACCGCCGCCCCGCAGGCGATGGCCAGCGGCATGGGGTCGGCGATCCAGAACACCGGGTTGCGGTCGAGCAGCAGGTCGCGCACCGTGCCGCCCCCCATGGCGGTCAGGCTGGCGAGAAAGGCGAAGCCCACGATATCGAGCTGCGCGCGCGAGGCCGCCAGCGCGCCGGTCAGGGCGAAGACCAGCACGGCGGCGTAATCGAGCGCGGTCAGGATCGTCATTTGAAGGGCTTCATGCCCGCCCGCGCCAGCTCGTCCGCGCGTTCGTTCTCGGGGTGGCCGGCATGGCCCTTGACCCATTCCCAGGTCACCCGGTGGCGCGCCTGCGCCGCGTCCAGGCGGCGCCAGAGGTCTTCGTTCTTCACCGGCTTCTTCGTCGAGGTCTTCCAACCGTTCCGCTTCCAGCCGTGGATCCAGCCGGTGACGCCGTTCTTCACATAGGCGCTGTCGGTCACGATGGTGATGGGCGAGGGGCGCTCCAGCGCCGCGAGCGCCGCGATGGCGGCAAGCAGTTCCATCCGGTTGTTCGTGGTGTCCCGCTCGCCCCCGTTCAGCTCGCGTTCCTTCACGACCGTCGCGCCATCCTTGGCCTGCAACAGCGCACCCCAGCCACCGGGGCCGGGATTGCCGGAACAGGCACCGTCCGTATAGGCGAATAGATCAGGCATCGCAGTCCCCCTTACGCCAGAACGCCGATGGCGAGGCAGGCCACCACGACCGTGGTGAGCAGGAGGCGCAGCGACATCCACCACGCGGGCGCAAGCCCCTGCCGCGCGGCACTGACGTCGATGGCCAGGAGCGCGACGAAGCCGAGGATCAGCATCACGAGGCTGGGCCGCGGCGCGCTGAAGGCGGTGAGGAAGACGAAGATCGCCGGGATCACCGAGAGCGCGTAGTAGAAGGTCGCCGCCCGTCCCTCGGTCCGGGCCGCGAAGCCCCAGATCACGCCGGCCATGAAACACAGGATGACGATGCCATAGGCCTGCAGGACCTGGACGCCTTGGTAATTGCTGCCCCAGAGGCGGCCGATGGCCCCGGTGGCGGGCACCAGCACCGACAGCGCGCCGTAGAGGAACGGGATGAGGCCGGCGAGGCCGAGGATCAGGGCGGGGCGGGGGATCTGGCTCATGAGGCCGGTTCTGCCCCGGAGCGGCGGAAGGGGCAAGGCCTGAGGCGCGTTTGAGCGCAAGGCGGCCCGCGGATGGCTGAAGATGAAAAGGGGCCGCCCAGAAAGCGACCCCTTTCCAATTAAAGACCCAAGAGTCTTTTCAGCCAGCCGGGCAGAATCGCCACAAATAGCCAGTCGATGCGTACAATAGTACCATCCGGCCTACGGCTGGTGAGCGTCAGTCTTGCCAACATGGCAAGTCCTCCTCTCATAGGTTCGGTGGGGGTTCCTTACGGTAGCAGCTACCCCAGTGCGAACCAGCCCAGCGATCTCTTTTAAGCAATTGGGTCGCTGGCACCGCTGCTCTTACTCCGTCACATGGTGCGGAGTGTGCCGAGTTTCAAGACCACGATAATTCGATGCTTGTCGGTTATCGTTTTGCGGGAAATTGACTCAGGATTGCTTTCGGCAAAATCGTTGGCTCCGGACTCTCAAACCGATCCAGACCTCAACCCAATCCGATGCCCCCCCTCAAACCACCTCCCGCAACACCCGCGGCACCTTGAATTCGACGTTCTCCTCCGCCGTCACCACCGGTTCCACCGTCACCTCGAACCGCGCGCGGAAGGCGTCGATGACCTCGTTGACCAGCACCTCCGGCGCCGAGGCCCCCGCCGTGATGCCGAGCGAGCGGATGCCCTCCAGCGCGCGCCAGTCGATGTCGGTGGCCCGCTGCACCAGCTGCGCATAGCGACAGCCCGCGCGCGCGCCGACCTCGACCAGGCGCTTGGAATTCGACGAATTCGGCGCGCCCACGACCAGCATCGCGTCGCAGAGCGGCGCCATGGCCTTCACCGCCTCCTGCCGGTTGGTGGTCGCGTAGCAGATGTCTTCCTTGTGCGGGCCGACGATGTTCGGGAACCGCGCCTGCAGCGC
>JAOARA010000025.1 GCA_025211115.1 Roseicyclus sp.
GCATACGGATCAGGGGCTGCGCGATCCGAGGGGCGGACCTCCGCACCACGAGGCGCGGCTGCCACTCTCATCACCAATCCGCCTCCCGACCGGGAGGAGCCCGCGCAGCAGGGTCACCCTGCCGTGCGGCACGCCGTTGATCCCGGCCATGGGTGACCCCGACGGGCGGCACCTCGTTCCCTGCATCGCCATCTGTCCGTGACGTGGGCGGCCTGCGGGGCCCAAAGCCGATGTCGAATGACACCATTCCCGGCAATTCCTGAAAGCTTGCTCACAACAGCTCGAGGCCAGCTGCCATGACTTGCGCAGGACATGACGACCGCCGCCCTTGGCGGCCGAGCCAGCGCGCCGGTCGTTCGAGCAGCGTCGCGATCTTAAGTTGGAAAGCCCGCCAGCACAGAATGTGCTACCGTCCATGGTGTGTCGGTTGCTGCCAACGACTACATCTATGCTCAAAATGCTACCGGGGGGTGCCATGCAGAGCCACGACGATTCACATGTGACGCTACGCGAAGTCATTGAAAAGACCCTCAAACCGGGCAAAAGGCTCCAGGCGTTGCTCGCCCACCCGCTCATGGAGCTGCCCCTTGAGAAAGCCCTTCTCCGACGTGATTCGTTCCTTCAGGATGTGCGGCACCTGCCCCACATCGGAGCCGGGACGGTGACCGCGATAGCCGAGGCGCTGGACCGTGCCGTCGCATCCGCATACGGTGACCGGGCGGTACGCGTGGGGCGGCCCGTGCCATCTGCACATGCCAAGGACGCAGGTGCTCCGCGCACCCAGACCCATGCCCGACCCATCCAACAGGCACAGACATCGCAAGACGATGCACTGGACCTGACGCGCTCCGACATCCATCCGTTCTGGTTGTGGGTCCAGTCAGGCGGCGTATCGGCGTATTATCTTCCGTTCACGTTGCCGAACATCCTGATGACGCCTGCGGTTTGGCACGTGGAAAACCGGAAGCACGACCTTGTCCTCGAGTATGTGCCGAGCCTGGAGGACGTGGTCGAAACTCTCGTGCGCACCGACAAACGGATCGAGTTCGTCATCGACCACGATGTGTGGATGGATTTCACGACCGCCACGGGTCCATTTGCGCTTCTGGCCAAATATGAAATCAAGGAACAGGTTTCGGTCTTTCACAGACTCCAGCGACGTACGTTTGGCCGGGTTTCCTTCAGCACGGCGCGCCACAAGGAAAACGGTCTTTCAAAATGCCTGGTGTCGGAGGGCGGTTTCCTGAGCACCTACCTGTTTGGCGGGCACTACATTTCGCATAGCGAACACCATATCAATCAAACCATGAAGGCCATTCAAGCGGCCAACCCGCGCAGAATTTCTCAACTCCGGGTGGATACGGCCACGCCCTCCGGGCAGGTCATCAGGTTTTCGCGCGCACGGCACCACAGGTGACCAAAGCGACGCAAGCCGCCGGCGGTGGCCGCCTGGCCGCACAGGTCTGCCCCCAGTCAGAGCTGCAGCACGACAGTGTCGCTGTCATCTGACGCAGGGGTGTGCGCCTGCTCGTTCTGCAGCTGCGGCAGGTGGTGCTGCCAGAAAGCCGCCATCTGCAGAACCGAGGTCACGACATCGCTGACCTCCTGCGCGCTGGTGATGCCCTTGGTGGCGATGAAGCGGACATAGGTGATGTCGCCTGCCGCCGCGTCGATGGCGAGGGCCCCTCCGCCCGTGGTTTCCGCGTCGATATTCGCCTCGAGCAAATCGGCATACGAGCCACGGAAATCCGCGGTGCTCATCAACGGCACGCGGCACGAGAGGGTGTAGTCGTCCGTTTCGACCGCGAAGGTGAGCGTATAGGCTCCGTCCACGACGATGGCGGCTTGCCCGTTCGCGTCGGGGGCAAGGTCGCTGAGGCCGGTAGATGACGCCAGGGCCGCGATGAATTCTTTGCAGTTCACGCCAGAAATCCTTTGCTTGCCGCGGGCCGGCCTCCCGTGGCGGCACCGCGCATGACAACGTGTTTGTGACCGGCGTCAGCCGTGGTTCGCGAGCGCGTCGGATGTTTGCATGCCCGCGAACATCTGGCTCAACTCGCCTTGCAGGTTCTGGATCGCGGGCAGGATGAACGCGCTGCGCAAGGCACCCAGATCGGCGTTCATCACCGGCCCGCGGGCTTCGGACTCGGCGATGTCCTCGACCGTATCCTGCTGATATTGCGCCACCACCTCGATCGCCGTCTTGATCCCGTCCTTCAGCGTATCCGTTCGGCCCGCGGGCAGCTCCGTCATCTTCGCGGTCAGCGTCTCGACGTAGTTTTCATCGCCCGACTTGCGCGCCAGGGTCATCAGCTTGTTGAGGGTCGAGACGTCCGGGTGAGGCTTGCTCAGCTCGGTCAAAAGCCCGCGACCGGCCTTTGTCATGGTTGCGTCGAGCTTGACAGCCTTGGCCTCGACCTTGGCGGCTTCGACCTTCGTCTGCCAATTGTCGAACTTCGTTGCGATGCCGGACAGGAACGACTTCACCGCGGAAAAGACACTGCCATGCCTGGCGGGCCGTTCAGCGGGGGCGCCGACGACAGCGTCCCGGCCGCCAAGGCTGCCCGTTTGAACCTGGCTGTTCATGATTGCGGGCGACGGCCCTCTTACCTCTGTGACGGACATGATACTCTCTTTCCTGTTGCTCGAGACCACCTTGACCGCATTCGGCGCACGGGGCTGTGTCAAATCTCACTGTCTCCGGGGCATGGGCCGAGGTTTGTGGAAAACGGTTCGGGACAGCGCGGCCCTGGTCTGGGTCAGGCAGGAAAATCTCGAGGCAGACAGGCTCGACCCGGCGCAGGGACGGGCCGTCGCGGAGGGGGCATCCCGCAGGCCTCCATCGAGCCACTCATCCGGCACACGGGTGCCAGCCCCCGGCCTGAAGGATTGCGGAACCTCAAAACCCGAACAGGTCCAGGCAACAGGCCGAAGACATGCATCGGGTGTGCTCCCGGCACCATGCGGCGTCCTCGGGGCGCAATTCTGCGAACGGGCTGGCCACCGAAAGGTGGAAGGCATAAAGCCCGAACAAGGTCACGAGGAAGACGGAAACGAAATAAGCCACCCGTCCAAGAGCCGCCATCAATATGATCTTCATTCCTGCCGCTCCAATGAATTTGGGTTGTCATCAATGGAAGACCCGCCACGGCGTGACGGCCCTCGCAAACCACACAAGACGCGTCGGCACGGCGTCTTGCGCCCCTTGGTGAGATCATGAATTTGACCATCCGGTCAATAAGGCGGCGGACGACTGGAACCCAAGCCGACGACCCTCGCCAAAGCTCCTGATAAAAAACAACAAAACCTGAAACTTCCTCCGCGGGAGGGTGGCAAGGCCGCAGAATCCCCCCCCGCAACCGGCCACCCGCCATGACCGCACCGATGCGGATGCCGTCGATCACGACCCGCACCCGCAGATCGGCGCATGTCGCAGCCACGTCCGGTCCAGTCGCACCGGAACAAGGCCGACGGACGGTTCGGCCTAGACTGGACGCTTGCGCGCCCCCTCGCGCCACTCCGACAGCTCCGAGGTCTGCCCATGCTCGACACAGCCATCCACGCGGCCCCCAAGGGCCCGAACCTGCGCTTCACCCGCGAGGAATTCGCGGATCGCCTCGCCAAGACGCGCCGCGCCATGGAGCTGCGCGGGATCGAGCTTCTGATCGTCACCGACCCGTCGAACATGAACTGGCTCACCGGGTATGACGGCTGGTCCTTCTACGTCCACCAATGCGTGATCGTGCCGCCCCATGGCGCCCCGATGTGGTTCGGCCGGCTGCAGGACGCGGCCGGGGCGCGGCTGACAAGCTACCTGCCCGAGGCCAACATCCTCGGCTATCCCGACCACTACGTGCAGAACCCCGAGCGGCACCCGATGGACCACCTGTCGGCGCTGCTGCGCGACCGGGGCTGGGGCGGCCTTCGGATCGGGGTCGAGATGGACAACTACTATTTCTCGGCCGCGGCCTTCGCCAGCCTGACCCGCAACCTGCCCAATGCGCGCTTTCTCGATGCGACGGCGCTGGTGAACTGGCAGCGGGCGGTGAAATCCCCGACCGAGATCGACTACATGCGACAGGCCGCCTTCATCGTGGAGCGGATGCACCAGCGCATCTTCGACACGGTCGAGGTCGGGATGCGCAAATGCGATCTGGTGGCCGAGATCTACGACGCCGGCATCCGCGGCGGCAACGGTCCGGGCGGCGACTATCCGGCGATCGTGCCCCTGCTGCCCTCGGGCCGTGACGCCAGCGCGCCGCACCTGACATGGGATGACCAGGCCCTGCGCGCGGGCGAAGGCACCTTCTTCGAAATCGCCGGCTGTTACCGGCGCTATCACTGCCCCTTGTCGAGAACCGTCTTTCTCGGCACCCCGACGCAGGCGTTCCGCGACGCCGAGGCGGCGACACTGGAAGGCATGGAGGCGGGGCTCGAGGCCGCGCGCCCCGGCAACACCTGCGAGGACATCGCGCTGGCCTTCTTCGGCGTGCTGGCGCGGCACGGCATCGTCAAGGACAACCGCACGGGGTACCCCATCGGGGTCAGCTACCCGCCCGATTGGGGCGAACGCACCATGAGCCTGCGTGCCGGCGACCGCACCGTGCTGGAACCCGGCATGACCTTCCACTTCATGACCGGCCTCTGGCTCGAGGACATGGGGCTCGAGATCACGGAAACGATCCTGATCACCGAGACCGGCGTGGAATGCCTCGCCAACGTGCCGCGGCAACTGCTCGTCAAGGACTGAACACCGTGACCCTGCCAGCCGATCCGCCGCCCCTCAAGCCGTCCCCCGTCTCCGCCTCGGTCGATTTCGACGCCAGGGGGGTGCAGCACGGCGTGCTGACCCTGCCCTGGAGCCGCGACGATTCAGCCTGGGGGTCGGTGCTGATCCCGATCACCGTGATCGCGGGAGGGCCGGGGCCGACCGCGCTTCTGGTGGGCGGCAACCACGGCGACGAATACGAAGGGCCGATCGCGCTCTATGATCTCGCGCTGGCGCTGGACCCGGCCGAGGTGACGGGGCGCATCATCCTGCTGCCGACGCTGAACGCCCCCGCCTTCGCCGCGGGCACGCGCACCTCGCCCATCGACGGCGGCAATCTCAACCGCGCCTTTCCGGGCCGCCCCGACGGGACCGTGACCGAGAAGATCGCCGATTACGTCACCCGCACGCTGTTGCCGATGGCCGATGTCGTCCTCGACTTTCACTCCGGCGGCAAGACGCTCGACTTCCTGCCCTTCTGCGCCGCCCACATCCTGCCCGACAGGCCCGGAGCCGCCGAGCAGGAAGCCCGCGCCTTCGAGCTGGTCGAGGCCTTCGGGGCGCCCTACTCGGTGCGGATGCTGGAGATCGACGCCGAGGGCATGTTCGACACCACCGCCGAAGACATGGGCAAGGTCTTCGTCACGACGGAACTGGGCGGCGCGGGCACCGCGCGGGCCGAAACCGTCGAGATCGCGCGCCGCGGCTGTCGCAACCTGCTGATCGCCGCGGGCGTGCTGAAGGGCACGGCGGACCCCGCCCCCACCCGGTGGCTCGACATGCCCGATGCCTCCTGCTTCGTCTTCTCCGGGGAGGCCGGTCTGATCCGCTTCCTCGTCGATCTCGGGGCGCAGGTCGACACCGGGCAGCCGGTCGCCCGGATCTACCCCCACGGCCGCACCGGCCACCCGCCACGAGACCTGCGCGCCGGTCGCTCCGGGCGGCTGGTCGCGCGGCATGTGCCGGGGCTGGTCAAGCCCGGCGACTGCGTCGCCGTCGTCGCCACCGAAATCGACGCCTGAGCGCCGAAAGCCGCGCCAGCCACCGCCCCGCATGATTATTCAATCGTTTCAAGTCAGGAGGTTAGCCACAAATTCGCCGACCCGCTCGCTGATTGGTTGTGTTTATGGCGAAGGCTTGTTTTACTGATTCCGACATGACGATGATCTAATAACGACGCCCCGGACCAGATCGGGGCGCGCAAACAGGGATTGGGATTTGGGTTCGCACACGCAAGACGCGTTCGTCGCATTCGACCGCGTGCAAAAGAGCTACGATGGTGAAACTCTGGTCGTGAAAGACCTGAACCTTCACATCGGCAAGGGTGAGTTCCTGACGATGCTGGGGCCGTCCGGTTCGGGCAAGACCACCTGCCTGATGATGCTCGCAGGGTTCGAGACGGCAACGCATGGCGAGATCACGCTGGACGGCAAGCCGATCAACAACATCCCGCCGCACAAGCGCGGCATCGGGATGGTGTTCCAGAACTACGCGCTCTTCCCGCACATGACCGTGGCCGAGAACCTCGCCTTTCCGCTCGAGGTCCGCAAGATCGGCAAATCCGAGCGCGAGGAAAAGGTGCTTCGCGCGCTCGACATGGTCCAGATGGGCGATTTCGGCGGGCGCAGGCCGGCGCAACTGTCGGGCGGCCAGCAACAGCGCATCGCGCTGGCGCGCGCGCTGGTCTTCGAGCCCGAGCTGGTGCTCATGGACGAACCGCTGGGCGCGCTCGACAAGCAGCTGCGCGAGACGATGCAGTTCGAGATCACGAACCTCGCCCACCGGCTCGGCATCACCGTGGTCTACGTCACCCATGACCAGACCGAGGCGCTGACCATGTCGGACCGGGTCGCGGTCTTCGACGATGGCCGCATCCAGCAGCTTGCCGCGCCCGACACGCTCTACGAGGAACCCCAGAACAGTTTCGTGGCGCAGTTCATCGGCGAGAACAACACGCTCTCGGGCCGGGTCACGCGGATCGACGGCGACATGTGCGAGGTCACGCTCGACGACGGCGAGGTGATCGACGCCGTGCCGGTCAACGTCTCCGCGGTGGGCGACCGGACGCTCGTGTCGATCCGCCCCGAGCGGGTCGAGATGAACAAGGACCGCCTTGCCCCCGCCGCCCATACGCTCAAGGCCGAAGTGGCCGAGTTCATCTACATGGGCGACATCTACCGCACCCGCCTGCGCGTGGCCGGCCGCGACGATTTCATCGTCAAGACCCGCAACGCGCCCGATCAGCGCCGCCTCAAGCCCGGCGAACAGATCGAGATCGGCTGGCGCCGCCAGGACTGCCGGGCGCTCGACGCCTGAGCGGTGGCCATCATCCGCGCCCGCCTTGGCGGGTGCGGCGGCCCAAGACCAACAAGAACAATCACACCGATACACGTAACGAGAGAACCGAAGTTCGAACCCAAGGGAGAGACGAACGTGAAACTCAAGAACCTTATGCTCATGACCACGGCCACGGCGCTGGCAGCGCCCGCAGCCATGGCGCAGGACATGGCCGACAGCATGACGCTGGTCAGCTGGGGCGGTGCCTACCAGACCAGCCAGGTGCGCGCCTATTCCGACCCCTATACCGAGATGAACCCCGACGTCGAGATCGTCTGGGACGAAAGCTCGCCCGAAGCCGTCGCCCGCCTGCGCGCGATGGAAGAAGCCGGCAACATCACCTGGGATCTCGTGGACGTGGTCGGCGCTGACGCCATCCGCCTCTGCGACGAAGGCCTTGCGATGGAAGTCGACCACGACGAGATCCTCGCGCCCGCCCCCGACGGCACCTCGGCCAGCGATGACTTCGGCGACCTGATCGTGTCGGACTGCTTCATTCCGCAGATCGTCTATTCCACGACCGCCGCCTATCGCACCGGCGTGGAGGCGTGGGAAGGCCGCACCCCCGAGAGCATCTGCGCGATCTTCGACACCGAGAACTTCCCCGGCACGCGCACGCTCGAGCGGCGTCCGATCAACAACATGGAATGGGCGCTTCTGTGCGATGGCGTCGCCATGGAAGATCTCTACGACGTGCTGGAGACCGAAGAAGGCATCGAACGCGCCTTCGCCATGCTCGACACGATCAAGGAAGACACGATCTGGTGGTCCGCCGCCGCCGAGCCGCCGCAGCTGCTGGCCGATGGCGAAGCCGTGCTCGGCACCTCCTACAACGGCCGCTGGTTCTCGGCGATCGAGGAGCAGGACCAGCCCATCGCAATGCTCTGGGATGCGCAGGTCTTCGACCTTGACGGCTGGATCATTCCCGACGGTCTGCCGGAAGAGCGCCTGAACCGGGTGCTGGACTTCGTCAGCTTCGCAACCGACACCCAGCGTCTCGCCGACCAGGCGGCCTACATCTCCTACGGTCCGGCGCGCGCCTCCTCGGCCCCGCTCGTGGGCAACCACGCAGACCTGGGCATCCCCATGGGTCCGCACATGCCGACCGATCCCGCGAACTCCGAGCGGACCATCCTGTTCAACTACGAATGGTGGGCCGACTACCGCGACGATCTCGACGCGCGCTTCCAGGCATGGCTGGCGCGGTGATCGACTGATCCGATGACCCTGACCCGAGGCGCACCAACCGCGCCTCGGGTCGCATCCCGTCCGACAGCGCACCGCGACACTGCGGTGCCCTGTCGCAGGGGATGACGACACCCCATGACGTTCAGCGAAGACCGAAAGGGGCAGCCCATGGCCCGCCGCGACACGCCCGACCCGGATCTGATCCCGCGCCGCGCCGTCGCGCAGGTGATGGCCCCCGCGACCTGGAGAGCGCCCAATGACTGATGCCGCCACCGGAAACATCGGCCGCGCCGCCGCCGACGCGCGCCGCGCCGAGGCCGAGCAGACCGGGCCGATGCTGGCCGCCGATGGCCGACCGCTCAAGCAAAGCCTGCACCGCGCCCTGCGCGCGCAAAAGCTGCGGGCGCTGGCGCTGATCGCGCCGCTGCTGCTGTTCCTGCTGGTGACCTTCGTCGCGCCGATCTTCGACATGCTGTTCCGCTCGGTCGAGAACCAGATCACCTCCGAGACGCTGCCGCGCACCGTCGTCGCGCTCGAGGACTGGGACGCGCAGGAGCTGCCGTCGCAGGATACGTTCGCCGCGCTGGCCTATGATTTCATGGAAGCCGCCGAGCGCCGCATCCACACCCGCCTCGGAAGCCGCCTCAATTACGAATCCACGGGCATCAGTTCGACCTTCCGCCGCTCCGGGCGGGGCATCGACGACCTTGGCGAGACGCAGGCCGAGCAGTTCATCGACCTGAACCCGCAATGGGAAGAACCGGCCACCTGGGTCGCCCTGATGGCCGCCCCCGACTGGATCGCGGCGCAAGCCGACTGGGCCGCGCGCGCCGAAGCGGCCGATGCCGCAGACCGCCCCTTCGACGAGGCCGAGCCGGCCTTCCGTCTTGCCGGCGGCATCGCCGCCACCCTGCCCGAAACCGCGGACGCCTATCGCTCCTTCGCCACCACGATCCAGCAGGAGGACGAAGACAGCCCGACCGCGGAAGAGCCCTGGAACACCGTCTACCTGGCCCTCTACCGCGATCTCCTGGGCCAGCCCCCGGCGACCATCGCCGCCTATGACGGCCCGCAAGCCGCCCTCGTGCAGGAGGCCGCGGGCGTCGCGGCAAGCTTCGAGGCGACCGACCTGCCCGCCTTCTTCATCGACATGGACGACGGCTGGGGCGACCTGAAGACCTGGGAGACGATCCAGACCTTCTCCGACCCCTACACGGCCGGCTATTTCCTCGCCGCGCTCGACCTGCAGCTCACCCCGCAAGGCATCGAGATGCAGCCCGAGGAACAGCAGATCTACCTGATGCTCTTCTGGCGCACCATCGTGCTGTCGCTGACCATCATGGGGCTGTGCGTGCTTCTGGGCTACCCGATCGCCTACCTGCTCTCGAACCTGCCGATGCGCACGTCGAACCTGCTGCTCATCCTCGTCCTGCTGCCGTTCTGGACCTCGCTCCTGGTGCGCACGAGCGCGTGGAAGGTGCTGCTCCAGCAACAGGGCGTGATCAACGACACGCTGGTGTGGCTGGGGATCGTGGCCGATGACGCGCGGCTTGCCCTGATCAACAACCAGGTCGGCACGGTCATCGCCATGACCCACATCCTGCTGCCCTTCATGATCCTGCCGCTCTACTCGGTGATGAAGACCATCCCGCCCTCCTATGTCCGCGCGGCGAAATCGCTGGGCGCGACCAATTCCACGGCCTTCTGGCGGGTCTATTTCCCGCAGTCGGTGCCGGGGATCGGTGCGGGCTGCATCCTCGTCTTCATCCTGTCGATCGGCTACTATATCACGCCGGAACTGGTCGGTGGCCGCACCGGCATCTTCATCTCGAACCGGATTGCCTTCCACATCTCCGACAGCCTGAACTGGGGCCTCGCGGCCGCGCTGGGATCGATCCTGCTGATCCTCGTGCTGGCGCTCTACTGGCTCTACGACCGGCTGGTCGGCATCGACAACGTGAAGCTGGGATAATCGCCATGGACCACAAGCTTCCCCCCTATGCCACCACCGGCCAGCGGATCTGGTTCTACGGGTTCCGCGTGCTGTGCGGGTTGATCTTCTTCTTCCTGATGGCGCCGATCCTCACCATCATCCCGCTCAGCTTCAACGCCGAGGATTTCTTCACCTTCACGCCCGGCATGCTGGCCTTCGAGCCCGAGGCCTACAGCCTGAAGCACTACGTCGATTTCTTCACCAATCCCGACTGGCAGCAGGCGCTGCGCAACTCGGTCCTGATCGCGCCCATGGCGACCTTGCTCGCCGTCTCGCTCGGGACGCTGGCCGCCATCGGCCTCAGCCAGAGCCACGTGCCCTTCAAGGGCACGATCATGGCGATCATGATCTCACCGATGATCGTGCCGCTGATCATCTCGGCGGCGGGGATGTATTTCTTCTACTCCCGCGTGGGCCTGCAAGGCACCTATTGGGGCGTGGTGCTGGCGCATGCGGCGCTCGGCATCCCCTTCGTCATCATCACCGTGACGGCGACGCTGGTGGGCTTCGACCGCTCGCTGACACGGGCCGCGGCCAGCCTCGGCGCGAACCCCGTGACGACCTTCTTCAAGATCCAGATGCCGCTGATCCTGCCCGGCGTGATCTCGGGGGGGCTCTTTGCCTTCATCACCAGCTTCGACGAGGTCGTAGTGGTGATCTTCGTCGGCTCGGCGGGCCAGCAGACCCTGCCTTGGCAGATGTTCACGGGCCTGCGCGAACAGATCAGCCCGACGATCCTCGCGGTGGCGACGATCCTCGTGGTGATCTCGATCATGTTGCTGAGCGTGGTCGAGATCCTCCGCCGCCGCTCCGAACGCCTGCGCGGCATGAGCCCCGGCTGAAGCCGGGGCCGCGCCGCGGCAGGGGCGGACGGCGATGCTGCGAAGCGACAGCCCGATCACGCTTTGAGCGTGGACCGGACCGGAACGGTCCGCTATTCAAGGCCCCAAGCGGCCCCTTAGCTCAACAGGATAGAGCAGCTGACTTCTAATCAGCAGGTTGAGGGTTCGAGTCCTTCAGGGGTCGCCATTACCAACGCAACCACGCCCTCACGCATTCGCGCCGCGCACCGCCTCGAGCACGGCGTCGGTCACCTCCTGCGTGGTCGCGGTGCCGCCCACGTCGGGCGTCAGGATGCCCGCCGCGCAGACCTGCTCGACCGCCGCCATCAGCCGCGTCGCCGCCGCGGGCTGGCCGAGATGCTCCAGCATCTGCGCCGCGGTCCAGAAACTCGCCACCGGGTTGGCGATGCCCTTGCCCACGATGTCGAAGGCCGAGCCGTGGATCGGCTCGAACATCGAGGGAAAGCGCCGCTCGGGGTCGATGTTGGCCGTCGGCGCAACGCCCAGAGAGCCCGCCAGCGCGCCCGCCAGATCCGACAGGATGTCGGCATGCAGGTTCGTCGCCACGATCGTATCCAGCGATTGCGGGTTCTTCACCATCCGCACCGTCATCGCGTCGACCAGCATCTTGTCCCAGGTGACATCCGGGAACTCCTTGGCGACCTCGGCCGCGATCTCGTCCCACATCACCATGCCGAAGCGCTGCGCGTTGGATTTCGTGACCACCGTCAACAGCTTGCGGGGCCGCGACTGCGCCAGCGCAAAGGCATAGCGCATGATCCGCGTGACGCCGACGCGGGTGAAGATCGACACCTCGGTCGCCACCTCTTCGGGCAGCCCGCGATGCGCGCGCCCGCCGTGGCCGGAGTATTCGCCCTCGGAATTCTCGCGCACGATCACCCAGTCGAGATCCCCCGGCCCCACGCCCGCCAGCGGCGCCTTGATCCCCGGCAGGATGCGCGTGGGGCGCACGTTGGCATATTGGTCAAAGCCCTGGCAGATCGGCAGGCGCAGGCCCCAAAGCGTGATGTGATCGGGCACATCCGGCGCACCCACCGCGCCGAAATAGATCGCGTCATGACCCTTCAGCTGCTCGGGGCCATCGGCGGGCATCATCTCGCCATGGCGCTTGTAATAGTCCGACCCCCAGTCGAACTGCGCCACCTCCAGCGCGAACCCCTCGCGCGCGGCCACGGCCTCGAGCACGGCGAGGCCTGCCTCGATCACCTCGGGGCCGATACCATCGGCGGGAATGGCGGCGATCTTGTAGCTCTGCATGGCGGAAACCTCCGGCTCTGGTTGCGTCTGGCGACGGGGTAACGGCGCATCCCCCCTCGCCTCAAGCCCCAGATTATTATATATAGAAATGCAATAATATCCGGACCCCCATGACCCTCGCCGAGCTCGCCTGTTTCCTCGCCGTCGCCGACGAGCTGCATTTCGGCCGCGCCGCGCGGCGGCTCGACATGCTGCCCGCGACGCTCGGCCGCCGCCTGCGCGCGCTCGAGGATCACCTCGGCGCGACGCTGGTGCAGCGCACCACGCGGCAGGTCAGCCTGACCCCCGCCGGGCAGGAGCTTTTGCCGGACGCCCGCCGCCTCCTGGCCGAGGCCGAGGCCTTCGAGACGCGCGCCCGCGGCCTTGGCCGCAGCGGCGCCCGCCGCCTTGCCATCGGCGCGATAGACAGCGCCGCGGCGGGGCTTTTGCCGCTGGTCCTGCCGCTCTTCCGCGACGAGGCCCCCGAGGTCGCCCTCCGCATCGAGGAGCGCAAGACGATCCAGCTGATCCCCCGGCTTCTGTCGGGCCGCCTCGACCTTGCCATCCTGCGCCCGCCCGACCGGCGCGACCCGCGCCTTGTCACGCGCGCGCTGCTTTCCGAAAGCACCGTCGTCGCCCTGCCCGCGGGGCACCCGCTGGCCACCCGCGACAGCCTGACGGTCGACGACCTGTCGGACGCGCCGCTGATCGTGCCCGACCGCCAGTCGCGCACGCACAGTCACGACCTGACCATCAAGCTGATGCTGGA
>JAOARA010000228.1 GCA_025211115.1 Roseicyclus sp.
ACCTCGGACCGCGCGGGCATCGAGGCGGCGGTGCCCTGTTTCGTCACCGAAAGCGCGGCGACGGCCGTGGCAAAGCGCAGGGCCTCGTCCCGCCCTTGCCCTTCGGCCAGGGCACAGGCCAGGCCGCCGTTGAAGGCGTCGCCCGCCCCGGTCGTGTCCACCACCGGCCCGGCGGTCATCGCCGGCACATGCCGCGCGCCCTCGGCGTCGAGCACCAGCGCCCCGTCGCCCCCCAGCGTCACGATCACGCCGCGGCGCACGCCCTGTGCCAGCAGCGCCGACGCCGCCCGTTCCGCGCTCGCGCGGTCGCTGACGGCGATGCCGGTCAGCTCTTCCGCCTCGGCCTCGTTCGGCGTGACATAGTCGCAAAGCGCCAGCATCCCCTCGGGCAGTGCGGCGGCCGGGGCCGGGTTGAACACCGTGGTGACCCCCGCCTCCGAGGCGATGCGCAGGAACCGCTCCGCGACCTCGACGGGTTGTTCCAGCTGCGTGACCGCGACCTTCGCGCCCTCGATCTCGGCCCGGCGGTCCTCGATGTCCGCCACCGTGAGCGCCGCTGCCGCGCCGGGGCTGATGACGATGGCGTTGCGGCCCTCGGCCTCCTCGATGAAGATGCCCGCCGCGCCGGTGGCGCGGTCGGCGTCGCGGATCACCAGCGGCGTGACGCCCGCCTCGGCCCATGTGGCCAGCCCCATCTCGCCGAAAGCGTCGATCCCGATCCGCGCGACAAAGCCCACGTCGCCCCCCGCCGTCGCCGCGGCGACCGCCTGGTTCGAGCCCTTGCCGCCCGGCCCCAGCGTGAACCCCGTGCCGATCAGCGTCTCGCCGGCCCGCGGCAGCCGCGCGCTGCGAAAGGCCGCGTCGGCCACGAAGACCCCGAGGATCACGATGTCATGGGCCATGAAAGCTGTCTCCCTCGCCTCGTTCGGACACAGCCTAGCGCCCTGCCGTCACGCCTGCCAGCACCCCTTGCACGCCGCGATGCGACGCGGAACACTCGGCCCAAAGCGAGAGGGACCGCCATGAACATCGCCCATTGGCTCGACCGAACGGCCCGCGTCGCGGGCGACAGCCCCGCCCTGCTGCGCGGGGCCGAGGTCGCGGCCGATTACGCGCGGTTCCAGGCCCGCGCCGCGGGGCTGGCGGGCGCGCTGGTCGCGCAGGGCGTGGCACCCGGCGACCGCATCGCGGTCTTCGCCCGGAACTGCACCGATTACCTCGTCGCCCTGTTCGGCATCTGGACCGCGGGCGCGGTCGCCGTGCCGATCAACGCCAAGCTGCACCCGCGCGAAGCCGCCTTCATCCTCGACGACAGCGGTGCCACCCGCGCCTTCACCAGCGCCGAGTTGACCGGGCCTCTGTCGGCCGAAACCGCCCTGCCGCTCACCCCGCTGCACTCCGAGGCCTTCGCCGCGCTCACCGCGGCCCCGCCTGCGCCCGTGGCCGACCGCCGCGCGGGCGATCTGGCGTGGCTCTTCTACACCTCGGGCACCACCGGCAAGCCCAAGGGCGTGCAGATCACCCACGGCATGATTGCCGCCACCTCGGCCTGCTACCCGCTGGATGTCGACCCGGTGACATCGCGCGATGCCGCGCTTTATGCCGCCCCGATGAGCCATGGCGCGGGCCTCTATGCGCCGATCCATGTGCGCATGGGCGCGCGTCACCTCGTGCCGCCCTCGGGCGGCTTCGACGCGGCCGAGGTGCTGGCCCTGTCGCAGGCCCTTGGCCCCACCTCGATGTTCATGGCTCCCACGATGGTGCGCCGGCTGACCGATGCCGCCAGGGCGACGGGATCGAGGGGCGAGGGCATCCGGACCATCGTCTACGGCGGCGGTCCGATGTATCGCGCCGATATCGAGGAGGCCGTCGCCCTGTTCGGGGCGAAATTCGTCCAGATCTACGGGCAGGGCGAATGCCCGATGGCGATCACGGCGCTCGGACGCGCCGATGTGGCGGACCGCAGCCACCCCGACTGGCGCGCGCGCCTTGCCTCGGTCGGGCGTGCGCAATCCCTTGTCGAGGTCGCCATCGGCGACCACGGCGGCCAGCCCCTCCCGCCCGGCGAGATCGGCGAGATCATGGTCCGCGGTGCCCCCGTCATGCCGGGATACTGGCAGAACCCGGACGCGACCGCCAAGACCCTCAGGGACGGCTGGCTGATGACCGGCGACATGGGGCATCTCGATGCCGACGGCTACCTGACGCTGGCCGACCGCTCCAAGGATGTGATCATCTCGGGCGGCACCAACATCTACCCCCGCGAGGTCGAAGAGGTGCTGCTGACCCATCCGTCCGTCCACGAGGTTTCCGTTGTCGGTCGCCCCTCCGCCGAATGGGGCGAGGATGTCGTGGCCTTTGTCGTCCTGGCCCCCGGTCATATGCTCGACCCGGCCGCGCTCGAGGCGCATCTGCTGACCGAGCTGGCGCGCTTCAAGCGCCCCAAGGCCTATGTCGCCCTGCCGGAGCTGCCGCGCAACAATTACGGCAAGATCCTCAAGACCGACCTGCGCGGGATGCTGCACATGGCCGATCCATCGGGCGGCTGATCGTCCACGCGCCACCCGAATTTTCGTACGAAAATTCGCATCCGCGCCGCGCCAGCGGCGCGCCGGGGCGGCGACGCAGTCCGCTGGGGGCAAGCCGGTGCTGCAAGGGCACAGGGCGGCGAATAAACCTGCGCCACCTTGTTCCGCGGCAAGCCCCACTCTACATCGCGCCCCATGAAGCGTTTCATCCCGTTCATCACCAAGGACCCGGTCGTCGCGGTCATCCGACTGAACGGCGTCATCGCCGCCTCCGCGCGGGGCACCACGCTCAGCGATGCTGCGCTCGCCCCGGTGATCGAACGGGCGTTTTCCCGCGGCAAGCCCGCCGCGGTGGCGCTTCTCGTCAACTCGCCCGGCGGCAGCCCGGTGCAATCCTCGCTCATCGCCGCCCGCATCCGGCGGCTGGCCGAGGAAAAGAAGCTTCCCGTCCACGCCTTCGTCGAGGATGTCGCCGCCTCGGGCGGCTACTGGCTGGCCTGCGCGGCCGATGACATCTGGGTCGATGACAGCTCGATCGTCGGGTCCATCGGCGTGATCTCGGCCAGCTTCGGCCTGCACGAGGCGATGGCCCGGCTCGGCATCGAACGCCGGGTGCATACCGCGGGCAAGGACAAGTCGATGCTCGACCCGTTCCGCCCCGAGCGGCCCGAGGATGTCGCGCGGCTCAAGGCCATCCAGGCCCAGATCCACGACAGTTTCATCGCCCATGTGACATCGCGCCGGGGCGCGCGGCTGGCGGCGACCGAAGACCTGTTCTCCGGCGAATTCTGGGCCGGTCGGCGGGGGGTCGAACTTGGCCTTGCCGACGGTATCGGCCATCTCGTGCCCCGGATGAAGGAGGTGTATGGCGACAAGGTCCGCTTCGCGGCCTATGGCCCGAAACGCAGCCTGTTCCAGCGGTTCGGCGCAAGCCTCGGCGGCGAACTGACCGCCGCGATCGAAGACCGCGCCCACTGGTCGCGCTTCGGGCTGTCGTGATGCTGAAGATCGTCACCCTCTTCCTCGTCTTCATGGCGGTACTCGCCATGTTCGGACGCCTGCGCCTACCGGGTATCGGCAAACGGTCGGATCGCAAGGGCAGCCTACCAAAGCCGCGCCTCTGTCCCGACTGCGGGCGCTACAACCTGCGCGGCGGTCCCTGCCGACAGTGCAGAGACAAGCAGGACTGATCCGTGATCGACGAATTCTTTCTTGCCGGCCTCGGGCTGATCATCCTGCTTCTGGCCGGCGATGTGCTGGTCAAGGGCGCGGTCAACCTCAGCCTGCGGCTCGGAATCCCGGCGCTGATCGTCAGCCTGACGGTCGTGGCCTTCGGCACCTCGGCCCCCGAATTGCTGATCTCGATCAAGTCGGTGCTCGACGGGGTGCCGGGCCTTGCGCTGGGCAATGTCGTCGGCTCGAACACGGCGAATGTCCTGTTGATCCTGGGCGTGCCTGCGCTGGTCTTCGGCCTGTCCGCGGGCAGCGACACGCGCCGGACCTACCTGTTCATGATCGGCGGCTCGCTGCTGTTCACGCTGCTGGCCTTCACCGGCCCCTTCACATGGATCAGCGGCGCCGTGCTGCTGGCGGTTCTCGCGGCGATCCTCTTCGACGCGGCCCGCGCCGCGCAGGCGCACCGCAGGGCGGCCAACGGCGCCCCCACCCCCGAGGAGGAAGAGGCGCTGGAAGAGGCCGACCCGGACATGCCGTGGTGGAAGATCGGCCTGTTCCTGGTCCTCGGGCTTGTCGGCCTGCCGCTCGGGGCGGATCTGCTTGTCGACAGTTCGGTCGCCATCGCGCGGGAATACGGCGTCAGCGACACGGTGATCGGTCTGACGCTGGTTGCCATCGGCACCTCGCTGCCGGAACTGGCGACCACCGTCATGGCCGCGCTGCGCCGCCACTCGGACGTGGCGCTGGGCAACGTGATCGGCTCGAACATGTTCAACCTCTTGGGGATCATCGGCGTCGCGGCCCTTGTCGGCCCGATCCCCGTCGATCCCGAGATCCTGCATTTCGACATCTGGGTGATGCTGGCCGCGTCGCTGGTGCTTGCGCCCTTCGTTTTCCTGCGCTGGTCGATGGGGCGGATCGTTGGCCTCGTCTTCACCGCGCTCTATGTCGCCTATCTCCTGCTACTGCTCGCCTGAGGATACAGCCGATGACCGCACTCGTGACCGGCGCCGCCAAGCGCCTTGGCCGCGCCATGGCGCTTGAACTCGCCCGACAGGGCCATGACGTCGCCATCCACTACGCCGGCAGCGCCGAGGCCGCCGAGGAGGTCGCCGCCGAGATCCGCGCGCTGGGCCGCGCCGCCGTCACCCTGCAGGCCGACCTGACCGTCGAGGCCGAGACCCAGGCGCTGCTGCCGCGCGCGGCCGAGGCGCTGGGCCAGCCCCTCACGGTGCTGATCAACAACGCCTCGATCTTCGAATACGACAACATCGAAAGCGCCACCCGCGACAGCTGGGACCGGCATCTCGAGTCGAACCTGCGCGCGCCCTTCGTGCTGACGCAGGCGCTGGCGGGCCAGGTGCCGCAGGCTGCGGAAGACGAGACCGGCGAGCCGCTGGCCCGCGGCCTTGTCGTCAACATGATCGACCAGCGCGTCCGCAAGCTCACGCCCGAGTTCATGACCTACACCATCGCCAAGATGGGCCTCTGGGCCTTTACCCGCACCGCGGCGCAGGCGCTGGCCCCCCATGTGCGGGTGAATGCCATCGGCCCCGGTCCGACCCTTCAGGGCGCGCGCCAATCCGACAGCCACTTCGCGCGGCAGCGTGCGGCGACGGTCCTGGGGCGCGGCGCGGATGCCGAGGGGATCTGCGACGCGCTGCGCTACCTGCTGACCGCCCGCGCGGTCACGGGACAGCTGATTTGCGTCGACGGAGGTCAGCACCTGGCATGGCAGACGCCGGACGTTCTGGGGGTTGAGTGAGGCGGTCGTTTCATTTGACAGGGTAAGTTTTCCACCGGGCCGAGATTTGCGAAGGTTTTGTTAAGCGTGGGTAACAACGCCATGACGGGACGACATGCCGGAAAAAATAACACGCGAAAACAGTAGCTTAAAAAGGCGCTGAAAAATCGGGCAAAACCCAGAACCGGCCAAGACACAAGGAAAAATCCGGATGCCCCCAGATTTCTCCGCAAGCTTATCCACAGGTTCGGTGGAAAGCTGACCTCTTGATCAAGCCCGGTTTCCATTGCAGCCAGACGGGGAATCGCAGAGACCGCCAAGACCATGCCCGAGACCACGGAAACACCGCCCGAAACGGGCCACGAGGTGATCCACGGCTACCTCAAGACGCTGGACAATTCGCCCGGCGTCTACCGTATGCTCGATGCCCAGAGCCGGGTTCTTTACGTCGGCAAGGCGCGCGCCCTGAAGCGGCGCGTCTCGAATTACGCCAAGCCGACCGGGCATTCCCCGCGCATCGCGCGGATGATCCGCGAAACCGCCTCGATGATGTTCCTCACGACGCGGACCGAGACCGAGGCGCTGCTGCTCGAACAGAACCTGATCAAGCAGCTCAAGCCGCGCTACAACGTGCTTTTGCGCGACGACAAGAGCTTTCCCAACATCCTTGTCAGCGGCACCCACGCCTTTCCGCAGCTCAAGAAGCACCGCGGCGCGAAGACCGAGAAGGGCGCGTATTTCGGTCCCTTCGCCAGCGCGGGCGCGGTGAACCGGACGTTGAACCAGCTGCAGAAGGTTTTTCTGCTGCGCAATTGCACCGACGCGGTTTTCGAAAGCCGCACGCGGCCCTGCCTGCTCTACCAGATCAAGCGGTGCAGCGCGCCCTGCGTCGGCTACATCTCCAAGGACGAGTATGCCGCCGCGGTCGCCGATGCGATGCGCTTCCTCAAGGGCGACACCACCGACCTGCAGGCGCAGCTTGCGCGCGACATGGCCGAGGCGTCCGAGGCGATGGAATTCGAACGCGCCGCGGCCCTGCGCGACCGCATCCGCGCGCTGACCAACGTGCAGTCGGCGCAAGGCATCAACCCCCGCGGCGTGACCGAGGCCGATGTGATCGCGCTCCACATGGAGGGGGGGCAGGCCTGCGTGCAGGTCTTCTTCATCCGCGCCAACCAGAACTGGGGCAACAAGGATTACTACCCCCGTGTCGGCGCTGATATCGACGAACCCGAAGTGCTCGAGGCCTTCCTCGGCCAGTTCTACGACCAGAAGGATCCGCCGAGGCAGATCCTGCTGTCGCACCCGGTCGAGAACCCCGACCTGATGGCCGACGCGCTGTCCCAGAAGCTCGGCCGCAAGGTCGAGATCCTCGTGCCCCAGCGCGGCGAAAAGGCCGAGTTGATCGACGGTGCGCTGCGGAACGCGCGCGAAAGCCTTGCGCGGCGCATGGCCGAGGGGCAGGCGCAGACCAAGCTGCTCGACGGTCTGGCCGAGGCCTTTGACCTCGATGCGCCGCCCAAGCGGGTCGAGGTCTACGACAACTCGCATATCCAGGGCGCGCATGCGGTCGGCGCGATGATCGTCGCGGGGCCGGAGGGGTTCCTGAAATCGCAGTATCGCAAGTTCAACATCCGCGGCGATGACCTGACCCCCGGCGATGATTTCGGCATGATGAAAGAGGTGCTGACCCGCCGCTTCCAGCGCCTGCTGAAGGAAGACCCGGATCGCGAGACCGAGGCCTGGCCGGACCTGCTGCTGATCGACGGCGGCGCGGGCCAGGTCAGCGCCGTGCAGGAGATCATGGACGAGCTGGGCGTCGATGACGTGCCTTTCATCGGCGTGGCCAAGGGCATCGACCGCGACCAGGGCAAGGAAGAGTTCCACCGCCCCGGTCAGCCTGTCATGGCGCTGAAGCGCAATGACCCGGTGCTCTATTTCGTGCAGCGCCTGCGGGACGAGGCCCACCGCTTCGCCATCGGCGCGCATCGCGCGAAGCGGTCCAAGGCGGTCTCGGCCACGCCGCTCGACGACATTCCGGGCGTGGGGGCAACGCGCAAGCGGGCGCTTCTGGCGCATTTCGGCAGCGCCAAGGCTGTGAGCCGCGCGAACCTCGCCGACCTCAAGGCGGTCGAGGGCGTCAGCGCCGCGATGGCGCAGAAGATCTACGATTTCTTCCACGAACGCGGCTAGGCCGCGACAGGCGGCCCCCCTTGTCCCGAGATCGGCCGGTCGCCTTCGCGCGGGCTGTCGAAAGCGCGTCATGCCAGCCCGCGCGGGTGCTTCCATCGCCCGCCCGCGCGCGCTACACGTGGCCCATGCGTTGGACCCTGCCAAATATCCTGACCGTCGGACGGATGATCGCCGCCCCCATGGTGGCGTTGGTCTTCCTGCTGCTGCCGCGGCCGTTTGCCGATTGGGTGGCGATGTTCCTGTTTCTCGGGGCCTCGCTCACCGATTACGTCGACGGCTACCTTGCCCGCGCCTGGAACCAGATCAGCCGGTTCGGCGCCATGCTCGACCCGATCGCGGACAAGGCCGTGGTCGTCGTGGCCCTTGCCGTGCTGCTCGGCCTCCACGGCGTGACCGCCTGGCTGCTGGTGCCCGTCACCGCGATCCTGTTCCGCGAGGTCTTCGTCTCGGGGCTGCGGGAGTATCTCGGCAACACCGCCAGCACCCTCAAGGTGACGCCGCTGGCGAAGTGGAAGACCATGGTCCAGATGGTCGCAATCACCATGCTCTTCGCATGGGGCCTGTTCGACCATTACTTCATCATGCAGACCTTCGGCATGAACGGCGAGATCGTGTCGGGCATCCTGGCGGGCGAGATCGCCGACGATGTCGGGCTGATCTGGAAATACAACGCGCTGATGCTCACCTCCTACGGGGGGCTTGTGCTGCTCTGGCTCGCCGCGGTGCTGACGCTGGTCACGGGCTACGACTATTTCCGCAAGTCGCTGCCGCATCTGAGGGAGACGTGATGAAACTCGACATCCGCTACTTCGCCTGGCTGCGCGAGCGTGTGGGCACGGCCTCGGAACAGGTCGAGACCGAGGCCGCCACCGTCGCCGAGCTGATCGCCGAATTGCGCACCCGCGACGAGGGCTATGCCTATGCCTTCTCGGATACCGGGTCGATCCGGGCGGCCATCGACCAGGACCTTGTCGAGATGGACGCGAGCCTGCAGGGCGCGCGCGAGGTGGCCTTCTTCCCGCCGATGACCGGGGGCTGAGGCGCGATGCCCGAGCCCGTCCGCGTCCAGTCCGCGCCCTTCGACATGGGGGCCGAGCTCAACGCCTTCGCCGCGGGTGTGACCGGGGCAGGGGCGGTGGTCAGCTTCTCCGGCATCACCCGCGACATCGCCACCGGCGATCTGGAAGTGATGGAGATCGAGCATTTCCCCGGCATGACCGAAAAGGCCCTGACCGGGATCCGCGCGCAGGCGATGGAGCGGTTCGGCCTTGCCGACGCGATGATCCTGCACCGCTACGGGCCGTTGAAACCCGCCGAGCCGATCATGATGGTCGCCACCGCCGCCCGGCACCGGGCCGATGCCTTTGCGGGGGCCGAGTTCCTGATGGATTACTTGAAATCCCGCGCGCCCTTCTGGAAGAAGGAGGTCACCGCCGCAGGTGCCGCATGGGTCGAGGCGCGGACCGAGGACGAGGACGCGCTGTCGCGCTGGAGCGCGGGGGACTGAGCCGCGCTCAGTTTTGCCCGGACCCCTGCGCCTCGATGTAGACCCGAAGCTCCTCGGCCTCGTGGCGTGCTTCGCGCAAGCCGTCCATCGCGGCGCGCAGCTCGGCCTCGGTCTGGCTGAGCTGGCCGGTCAGTTCCGCTTCGCGCTGCTGCAGGTAGGCGATGGCCTGCTCCCGCATCTCCTCGGCGTCATGCAGCGCCTTGGCCAGTGCGTCCATCTCGTCGAGATCGGCGCTCGAGACCTGGCTGAACCGCGCCAGCAGCCAATGCGCCAGCCAGCCGAGGACGAAGGCCACGAATAGGATGACCGCGATCGCAAAGACGAATTCGAACCTGTTCATGGCGTCTACTCCTGTGCGGCTTCTGCCCGGTCGACGACACTGTCGGGCCGCGGGACCGGTGTGATCTCGGGCCGCGCCGGGCCACCCGTTCCCCGTTCGATTCTTTCGTCGCCCGGATCGTCCGAGGGGGCGGCCCCGGTGTCGGCGGCGTCCTCTGCCGTGTCGTCCGGCGCGGCGGCGACAGCGTCCGCCGTCTCTGCCGTCTCTGCCGCCTCGTCGGTCTCGGCGGTCTCGTCGCTGGCATCCGACAGCAGCCGGAACTCGATCCGGCGGTTCTGCTCGCGGCCGTCCTCGGCCTCGTTCGAGGCGATGGGCTGGCTTTCGCCATAGCCCTGCGCCGTGAGGTTCGAGATCAGAACGCCCCGCGCCAGCAGCCCGTTCAGCACCGCGTCGGCGCGCGACTGGCTGAGGTTCAGGTTCATCTCCTCGCGGCCCTGGCTGTCGGTATGGCCCGCGATTTCCATCCGCACGTGGCGGCAATCGGGCAGCACCCCGGCGATCCGGTCCAGGATCGCGCCCGCGGTCTCGTTGATCTCGACCGAGCCGGGGTCGAAGGTGATCTTGCCCTCGGCCTGGATCGCGCGGATCCGCTCGACGCATTCCGCCGGCGAGGGCAGCGAGGCGACCGGGTCGAGCGCCTCGACATAGACCACGTCGAGGTCAAAGGACGCCGTCTGCCCCAAGGCCTCGGCCAACAGCCGCGTCAGGTCCGATCCGGCATCCGGGTTGCCGGTCTGGCCGCGCAGGATGAGCGTTTCGGGCTCCAGCACCATGGTGCCGTCATGCAGCTGCGACAGCGCATCCAGCCCCGCCATCGCGCGCATCGACCAGCCCGAGGGCAGGTCGCCCACCGCGCGGGTGGCGATATCGGCGGTCTGCATCCCGAAGAGCGCGCGGGCATAGGCCTCGACCGAGCGGCCCACCGGGCCCTCGGGCAGGCGGCCGCGCATCGTCAGGCCGCCTTCCTCGTTCAGCGTGGCGATCAGCCGGGAGGGGCCGGCGCTGACGGTGGTGTCGACGGGTTCGGGCAAGACCCCCTCGAGCGAAAAGACCTCGGGCAGGGCCTCGGACAATTCGCCGATGACCCGGTCGAACCGGTCCTGTTCGGTGCCCTGCTCGGCGATCAGCGTCACATCCGCATCCGAGAAGGCGACGGTGCCGCGGCCCAGCTCGGTCAGCGCGTCGATCCCCGCGACCACGGCCTGCCCCCATTGCGGCGTGGGCACGCCCAGCCCCACCTGGCAGGTCAGCGGCCCCTCGGCCCCGGCCGCTTCGGCGGCGCTCAGGATGCGGGTGCGCGCGGCCTCGGTGTCGGCGGCGCAGGTCTCGAACCGCGGGCCGCCCTCGTCGATCACGAAGCGCAGCGTGAAGGGCGTGATGACAGGACGCGGGGCCGAGATGTCGAGCGTGACCTCCACACCCTGCGGCTGACCGGTCTCGAGGGCGCGCAGGAAGGCCGTTCGTTCCTCGGTGCTTTCGGCGATGGCCTGCACCTCGACCGCGTCCGCGTAGATCGTGACCTTGGAGCGCGGCAGCTCGCGCAGGGCGCGCAGCCCGTAGTCCAGCGCGGCGGTCCAGCTTTGCGGCACGGCGAAATCGGCGGTCTCGACCAGGTTGGTGATCTCCAGCCCGTTGGCGACCGCGGCGATGGCCGCATCGATGGGCGCGATGCCGGTCTCGGCCGGGACAAGGCCGATCACCTGGATGCCATCCGCGCTGCGCAGGATATCGACCGAGAAGCGCGGCGGTGCCACGTCCTCGCGGCGGGCGACCTCGATCCGCGTGATCACGCGGTCCGCATCCACCAGCGTCCCCGCGCGCGAACTTGCGCGAAAGGCCGAGGCCTCGCTCGGGGCGGTGCCGTCGAGATAGACGCGCAGCCCGTTGGCCGAGACCTCGACCCAGCCCATTCCGGCGTCGTGCAGGGTGTCCTGCACAAGGTCCACCGACCGCCGCTCGGTGGCGATCGCCAGCAGGATCGAGGTTCCCACGGCCAGCAGCGCCGCTAGCGCGAAGGCGGCGATGGTCAGGAAGGTCTGGGAACGGATCATGTGTCGCTTCGGCCACGCTGCCGCTTCGGGTTGCCGAAGGGGTTACAGCCTGCCGTCCGCGGGTTCAATCAAACCAGTGCCGCAACGGCGAAAAACAGCGCAGGAACAAGGCCCGCGTCCCGGTTCGACCGGAACAGGCGCAGGCAGACGCCCGGATCGTCGATATCCAGCCGCTGCATCTGCCACAGCATGTGCCAGCCCATGCCCCAGACCCCCGCCAGCGCCACGACCAGCGCCAGCACCGAGGCCTGCCCCAGCGCCAGCAGCACCGCCAGCCCGATCAGCACGACCGTGGCGACAAGGAAGCCCCGCAGCCAGAGCGCGGTGTTCCCGGCGAAAAGCCGGGCGGTGGATTTCACGCCGATCAGCGCGTCATCCTCGCGGTCCTGGTGGGCGTAGATCGTGTCGTAGAACAGCGTCCAGCTGATGCCGCCGAGGTAAAGCAGCACCGCCGGCCAGCCGAGGCTGCCGGTCTGCGCCGTCCACAGCAGCAGCGCGCCCCAGTTGAAGGCCAGCCCGAGGAACACCTGCGGCCACCATGTGAAGCGTTTGGCGAACGGGTAGACCGCGACCGTCGCAAGCGACGCGATGCCGAGCAGGATGGCATTGAGGTTGAAGGTCAGCAGGATCACGAAGGCGATCAGCGATTGCACCACCAGCCAGGCCAGCGCCTGCCGCACCGTCACTTGCCCCGAGGGGATCGGCCGCGACCGCGTGCGGGTCACCGCCGCGTCGATGTCGCGGTCGGTGATGTCGTTCCAGGTGCAGCCCGCCCCGCGCATCAGGAAGGCGCCGATGGCGCAGCCAACGGCCAGCCACAGCTCCTGCAGGCCAAGGCCCCCGCCGCCCGAAGCCGCGGCAAGGAACAGGCCCCACCAGCAGGGCAGCAGCAACAGCCATGTGCCGATCGGCCGGTCGGCGCGGCTCAGCCGCAGGTAGGGCCGCGTGGGCGCGGGGGCCAGCCGGTCGACCCAGTTGCCCCTGACCGCATCCGCGACCTGACCCTCTGGCGTTTCCTGTGCCTCGCCCATAATCTCCGCCCCATGTCGGACCGTCCAAAGATACGCCTGTATGTAGAGCACCCTTTGGGGCCGGGGCAAACGGTCGACCTGTCGCGGGAGCAGGCGAATTACCTGTTCAACGTGATGCGCCTGTCGCAAGGGGCCGAGGTCGCGCTGTTCAACGGGCGCGATGGCGAATGGCGCGCCGTGGTCGAGGCGGCGGGCAAGCGCGGCGGGACGCTGGCCTGTGTCGCGCAGACCGCGCCGCTTCTGATGCCCCCCGATCTCTGGCTGCTCTTCGCGCCGATCAAGAAGGCGCGCACCGATTTCATCGTCGAGAAGGCGACCGAGATGGGCGCGGCGCGCATCCTGCCCGTGCAGACCGAGTTCACCAACGCCGAACGCATCCGGCAGGACCGCTTGCAGGCCCATGCCGTCGAGGCCGCCGAGCAATGCGGCGGAACCTATCTGCCCGAGGTGGCCGATCTGCAACGGCTTGACCGGCTGCTGGCCGACTGGCCCGCGGACCGCCGCCTGATCTACGCCGACGAGGGGCTGGCGGGTGCCGCGCAAACGCTTGCCGAGGCCCCCGCGGCGCAGAAATGGGCGATCCTGATCGGCCCCGAGGGCGGCTTTTCCGAGGCCGAGCGCGCGCGGCTGCGCGGCCTGCCCTTCGTCACGCCCATCTCTCTGGGCCCGCGCATCCTGCGTGCCGACACCGCCGCCGTGGCGGCGCTCACGCTGTTCCAGACCACGCGGGGCGATTGGGCATGAGCGGGTTTCTGCGCCCCGAGGCGGCCGCCACCCTCACCCGCTGGCGCGAGGTTCTGGTGGCGCTGGCCGTCATGGCGCTGGGCCTGTGGATCGCCGCGCGGCCGGGGCTGATCCTGCAGGGGGCGGGCTATGCGCTGATGCTGGCCGCGGCCGTGGCGCTGATCCCGGCGATCCGCCGCGCGCGCTTCGCCGCCGAGGGGCAGGGGCCGGGC
>JAOARA010000229.1 GCA_025211115.1 Roseicyclus sp.
ACCTGGTCCTCGCGGTCTTCAACCTCTTGCCGGCCTTCCCGCTCGACGGGGGGCGCGTGTTGCGCGCATGGCTCTGGCACCGCTCGGGCGACATGCTCGGGGCGACGCGCAAGGCCAGCGGTGCGGGCACGGTGCTGGCGTTGGGGCTGATGGCGCTCGGCCTCTTCTCGGCGCTCTCGGGCGGCGGGATCGGGGGCGTCTGGCTGGTGCTGATCGGCTTTTTCGTGCTGAACGCAAGCCGCGGCACCTACCAACGGCTCTTGATGCAGGACAGCCTGCGCGGCCGCCGCGTGGCGGAACTGATGACGCCCGACCCGTGGACGGCGACGCCCGGGATGACCCTGGCAGAGCTGGCCGACCGCGTGATGCTGGCCCATGCCGTCAGCTTCGCCCCGGTGGTCGATGCGGGCAACGTGATCGGCCAGATCGACGCCGCGCGCATGCGCGAGGTCGCGCGCGAGGACTGGGCCACGACCCGCGTGGCCGACGCCATGGCGCCGCTGACCGACGCCGACCTGATCGCGCCCCGCATGACGGCGGAAGAGGCGCTGCAGCGCCTGTCCGATGGGCCGCAGCGCAAGCTGATCGTGGCCGAGGGGCGGCGGCTGCGCGGCATCCTCAGCCTGCGCGACCTGATGGGCCATATCGCCGTGGTGCAGGCGCTGGGGCGCGGCGCGCCGCACCGGTCGGGGTAGCGGCGTGCAGGGCTCGATCCTCGCGCTTCTCTCGGCGGTCTTCGTCGGGCTTGCCGTCTGGCTCAGCTGGCGGGCGGCGCAGACGGCGCGCACCCCGCAGGGCGCGGTGGGCTGGGTCGTGTTCCTTCTGACGACGCCTTACATTGCCGTGCTGCTCTACGGGCTCTTCGGCCCGCACCGCTACAAGCGCCGCACGAAGGAACGGCGGCGAAGCCGCCTTCTCTTTGATGACAAGCGCCCCGATCCCGAAGACCTCCGCGCACCCTGCCCGTCTTGCGACCGCATCGACCGCCGCCCCTTCGAGCGCATCGCGGGCATGGCCTTCGTGCCCGGCAACCGGGCCGAACTGCTGATCGACGGGCAGGCGACCTTCGACGCGCTCTTCGACGCCATCGACCGGGCCGAGCAGTATCTTCTCGTGCAATTCTACACGCTGCGCGACGACGGGCTGGGGACCGAGATGATCGACCGGCTGATCGCCGCCGCCGAGCGTGGCGTGTCCGTCATGCTCCATACCGATGCGCTCGGCTCGAACGGGCTGCGCCGCGCGACGCTGCGCCGGATGGAGGCCGCGGGCATCAACGGCATCGCGCAAGCGCGCAACCGCCCCATTGCACGCCGCATCCAGATCAACTTTCGCAACCATCGCAAGACGCTGATCGTGGACGGGCGCGAGGCCTACCTGGGCGGGCTGAACGTGGGCGATGACTACATGGGCCGCAACCCCGCCTTCGGCGCGTGGCGCGACAGTTTCGTGCGACTGACGGGCCCCGCCGTGACGCAGCTGCAACTGGTCTTCGCCGAGGATTGGCACTGGCTGACCGGCGAGGCGCTGCGCAGCGACCTCGACTGGTCCATCCCTGCGCCGGCGGGCGAGACCGAGGCGCTGGTCGTCGCCACCGGCCCCATCGACGGCGAGGACGGGGCGGCGGCGCTGTTCTTCGCGGCCATCGCCGCGGCCGAGCGGCGCATCTGGATCAGCACGCCCTATTTCGTGCCCGACCTCGCGCTGATCGCCGCGCTGAAACACGCAGCCACCCGCGGGCGAGAGGTGCGCATCCTCGTGCCCGACACCATCGACCACTACCTGCCCTGGCTCGCGGCCTTCGCCTATTTCGACGAGCTGCGCGACGCGGGCGTCGAGATCTGGCGCTACACCGAAGGGTTCCTGCACCAGAAGGCCCTTCTGATCGACGATTGCCTGTCGGGGATCGGCAGCACGAATTTCGACAACCGCTCCTTCCGCCTGAATTTCGAGACGATGGCGCTGTTCCTCGACACCGGCGTCGCGTCAGAGGTGGAGGAGATGCTGCGCGCCGATTTCGCCCGTGCCGCCTGCCTCGACAAGACGCTGGAGCAGCAACCGCTGGGCATCCGCCTTGGCGCACCGCTGGCACGGCTCTTCGCGCCGGTGCTGTAGGGAGGCGGGCGATGCGGGTTCTGAGCTACAACATCCGCAAGGCCGTGGGCCTCGACCGGCGCTACAACCCCGAGCGGATACTGGGGGTGATCGCCGAAAGCGGGGCCGACGTGGCAATCCTGCAAGAGGCCGACAAGCGCTTTGGCGCGCGGCCCGCCGCGATCCCCAAGCGCCTGATCGAGATGGAAAGCGACTATGACCTCGTCGATCTGGGCGGCACCGACGTGAGCCTCGGCTGGCACGGCAACGCGGTGCTGGTGAAGCCGGGCATCCGTATTCTCGGCCTGCGCCGCCTGCCCCTGCCGGGGCTGGAGCCGCGCGGCGCGGTCATGGTCGAGGTCGAGCGCGCGGGGCTGGGCCGCGTGACGCTGGTGGGCGCGCACCTGGGCCTGTTGCGCCGCTGGAGGCGGCGGCAGATGCATGCGCTGTCCGAACATATCGCGCCCGAGGCGCGGGGCCGCACGATCATCGCGGGGGATTTCAACGAATGGTCGCCCGTGGGCGGGTTCGAGCCGCTCGGCCGTGCCTTTTCGCTGGTCACACCGGGGCGCAGCTTTCACGCGGCCTACCCGGTCGCGCCCTTGGATCGCTTTGCGCATGGCGAGGGGCTGGCCGTCACCGGTAGCGGCGTGATCCGCGACGGGCACGCGCGGCAGGCCTCGGATCACCTGCCCGTCTGGGCAGAGTTCGCGCCGGCCCCCCGGGGGACCGGCGCAGGGTAGATCAGACCGCGGCCTTCAGCGCCTCTGCCAGGTCGGTGCGCTCCCAGCTGAAGCCGCCATCGGCCTCGGGCGCGCGGCCGAAATGGCCATAGGCCGCGGTGCGCTGGTAGATCGGGCGGTTCAACGACAGATGCGTGCGGATGCCGCGCGGGGTCAGGTTCATTTCCTTCCGGATCGCGGCCTCGATCCGGGCCTCGTCCACCACGCCCGTGCCATGCGTATCCGCATAGATCGACAGCGGCTCGGCCACGCCGATGGCATAGCTCAGCTGCAGCGTGCAGCGCTTGGCCAGCCCCGCGGCGACCACGTTCTTGGCGAGGTAGCGCGCCGCATAGGCCGCCGAGCGGTCCACCTTGGTCGGGTCCTTGCCCGAGAAGGCACCGCCGCCATGCGGCGCGGCCCCGCCGTAGGTGTCGACGATGATCTTGCGGCCCGTCAGGCCCGCATCCCCGTCCGGGCCGCCGATGACGAATTTGCCGGTCGGGTTCACCCACCAGTTCGTCGCCTCGGTGATCCAGCCCGAGGGCAGAACGTCGCGGATGTAGGGCTCGACCACGGCGCGCACGTCGTCCGAGGTCATGTCCTCGTCCAAGTGCTGCGTGGACAGCACGATCGAGGTCACCTCGACCGGTTTGCCGCCCTCGTAGCGCAGCGTCAGCTGGCTTTTCGCGTCGGGGCCGAGCGTCGGCTCCTGCCCGGATTTGCGCACCTCGGCCAGCCGCTTGAGGATCGCGTGGGAATAGAGGATCGGGGCCGGCATCAGCTCGGGCGTCTCGTCGACGGCATACCCGAACATGATGCCCTGGTCGCCCGCGCCCTCGTCCTTGTTGTCGGCGGCGTCCACGCCCTGCGCGATATGGGCGGATTGCTCGTGCAGCAGGTTCGTCACCTCGACGGTGGCGTGGTGGAACTTGTCCTGCTCGTAGCCGATGTCGCGGATGCAGTCGCGCGCGATGGCTTCGATCCGTCCCATGTAATCGGCCAGCTTCGCCTTGTCGGACAGGCCGACCTCGCCGCCGATGACGACGCGGTTGGTTGTGGCGAAGGTTTCACAGGCGACGCGCGCCTCCGGTTCCTCGGAGATGAGG
>JAOARA010000230.1 GCA_025211115.1 Roseicyclus sp.
CGGTCCTTCCAGTATGACGGCGGTGGTCTTCACGAGGGTCTTTCCCGGTCTTTCGGCAGGTTTGGAGGAGAATCCTGATCCTGCGGCAACTTGACTGTCAGTTTAACCTGACACTCTTGTATGTCAATCTCAATAGACATACCTGTCAGCGTTTCTTTACGCCTTCCGCGCCTCGACCACCGAGGTGATGAAGGGCCGCGCGGTCTTGCGCGGGCGGATATCGGCGAAACCTGCCGTCTCGAGGTGCTGCGCGATCTCCTCGGCGCTGCGCGCCCGGCCGGTGCCCATCGCCATGCAATAGAGGCCGAAATAGGCATCCCCCGCGCGCTCGGGCCGCGCGCCGCCCGACATCGGCTCGGACACGATGATCCGCCCGCCTGCGGGCAGGGCGGCAAGGGCCTTGGCCAGCAGCATCCGCACGGTGTCGTCGGAATGGTCGTAGAGCACGCGGATCAGGCTGATCGCATCGGCCCCCTGCGGCAGCGCATCGATGCGGAAACTGCCGCCGGTGACGGTCGCACGCTCGGTCAGGCCGTTCTGCGCGAAGCGGTCCGTCGCGGGCGCGATGACCTGCGGCAAGTCGAAAAGATGCAGCTTGAGCGCCGGATAGGCCTGGCCGACCGCGGTCAGGAAGGCCCCGGTTCCGCCGCCGATGTCCAGCAGCGTCTCGATCCCGCGCAGGTCGAGGGCGCGCAGCGCCTCCTCGGCGACGAGGGTCTGGCTTTCGGCCATCAGCTCGGAATAGGTGGCCGCCGTTTCCGGGTCGATCTGACCCGTCGCGCCGAAGACATAGGGCCAGAACGCGGCCAGTTCCGTCTCGGGCGCATCGCGGAAGAAGCCGACCGGGTCGGCCATGTCGCGGTAGAGAACGTCATGGTGACGGATCATCTGCGCCAACCCCGGAATACCGGGCAGCGCGGCGCCAAGGCGGCCCAGCGCATAGCGCCCGTCGCGGCCTCGCGTCATCAGGCCCAGCGCAGTGGCGGCCTGGCACAAGACGCGCATCCGGTCGGGGTTGATCCCGGTCAGAAGCGCCAGGGATTCGACCCTGCGCGGCTGGTTAGACAGGTGTTCGGCGAGATCCAGCTCGACAAAGGCCATCAGCACCTGGCTGTGCAGGAACCCCGCCACCAGGTCGAACAGCGCCTCGCCATCCTTGCGCGCGACCCGCGCGGCAAACGGCGTGCGCGCCGCCCAGTGCTGGAACCGGCGCGAGCGCAGAAGGCCCGTCTTCCATGCGTAAAGCCTGTCGCGCAGGCGCGGCCGGTCGGGGTCGGTGTGATCGGCCAGCGCCACGCGCCCTAGACCGTCTGATGGGCCGGAAGGACCGGCGTCAGGCGTTCGGCCGTCTTGCGCACCATCTCGCACAACGCGGCCTCACCGGGGCAGGACGGGATCGAAGAAATCGCACCCGACAGGATATCCTCCAACCGCCGGATCGCGCCGCGCACGCCCAGCTGGCTGACGGCGTTGGGGCGGCCGTTGATCTCGTCCTGGTGCGCGGGCTTGCCCAGCGTCACCTCGTCATAGAGCGCGTCGCGCAGGTCGTCGGCGACCTGGAACGCCTCGCCGATGCGCGCGCCCAGCTCGGTCCAGGCGTCGGGCTCCTCGCCGGCAGCCGCCGCACCCATGCGCGTCGCCGCGGTGAACAGCGCGCCGGTCTTGGCGCGGTGATAGGCGGAAAGGTCGATCTTGGCCTCGCTCTCCCACCCCTGCCCGGCGCAGATGCCGCCCGGCATGCCGGTGGACTCGCCCAGGATGCGGATCAGCTGCACCGCGCGGGCCGGGTCTTCGGCGGCGGCGCGGGCCAGAACCTCGAAGGCCATGATGATGAGCGAATCCCCCGCCAGCAGCGCCAGCGGCTCACCATAGGCGCGATGCACCGCGGGCTTGCCGCGGCGGGTGTCGGCATTGTCGAAACAGGGCATGTCGTCATGGACAAGGCTGGCGCAATGGATCAACTCGATCGCGGTGGCCGCGGCGTCCGACAGGGCCGGGCTCTTGTCGCCGCAGGCCATGGCCACCGACAGGCAGATCGTCGGGCGGATGCGCGCGCCGCCGGGGCTGACCGCGTAATCCAGCGCCGAGGCGAGTTTCGGAGGGGCCGCGCCCGCCTGTCCCTGCCGGATGGCGCTGGCGATGGCCGCTTCGATCCGGGGTTTCAAAGGCATGGTCGCCCCCTTCATACAAAAAGAATCCGTGCGGATTGACACGGGTGTTGTAAACTAGGGTGGACAAATCAACCCAAGGTGTCAACATAAACTGACACATGGATCGGAGAATGGCGTGACAGGTGCCCCCATGCAGGCGGTCGTGATCGGGGCCGGGATAGGCGGGTTATCCGCCGCGATGCGGCTGGCCCATGCCGGGCTGTCGGTGACGGTGCTGGACATGGCCGCCGGGCCGGGCGGCAAGATGCGCACGCGGGACAGCGTCGCCGGGCCGGTGGATATCGGGCCGACCGTGATGACCCTGAAAGGCATGTTCGAGACGCTTTTTACCGATGTCGGTGCGCGGCTGTCGGATCATGTCACGCTCATTCCCGACGAGATCCTCGCGCGCCACCACTGGCGCGACGGCAGCACGCTCGACCTGTTCCACGATCCCGAGCAGAGCGCCGCCGCACTTCGGGATTTCGGCGGCGCACGGGCCGAGGGGGAGTTTCGCCGCTTCTCCGACCGCGCAAGGCGGCTGTTCGAGGCTTTCGAAGGGCCGGTGATGCTTGCGCAAAAGCCCAGCCTGCCCGCGCTGACCGCGCATGTTCTGAAAAACCCCGCCCTGATCCCGGCGATGGCGCCGGGGCGCAGCTTGGCCGCGAGCCTTGCGGGCCAGTTCAGCGACCCGCGCCTCCGGCAGCTTTTCGGGCGCTATGCCACCTATGTCGGCGGCTCCCCCTATCTCAGCCCCGCGGTTCTGGGCCTGATCTGGCATTCCGAGGCCAGCGGCGTCTGGCGTGTCGAAGGCGGGATGCACAGGCTGGCGCAGGCGATGCAGCGCCTTGCGCAGGACAAGGGCGCGACCTTCCGCTTCAACGCGCGGGCCGCGCGGATCGAACAACAGGACGGACAGGTGCGCGCCGTGCATCTGGAGGATGGCAGCCGCATCCCCGCCGACCTGATCGTCTTCAACGGCGACCCCAAGGCGCTGGTCGATGGCCATTTCGGCAACGCCCCCGCCGCCGCCCTGCCCCGCAAAGGGGTGGAGGCGCGGAGCCTCTCGGCCTTTGTCTGGGGCTTCGCCGCCACGCCCGCGGGGGTGGAGCTTGCGCATCACAACGTCTTTTTCTGCGCCGATCCCCGGCGCGAGTTCGACGACCTTGCCGCCGGGCGGATGCCCGCGGACGGCACGCTTTACGTTTGCGCCCAGGACCGCGGCGGCGACGCGCCCCAAGGCCCCGAGCGTTTCGAGATCATCCTGAACGGGCCGCCCGGGCACCCGTCGACCCCGGAGGACGCCTACAGATGCCGGACACATACATTCGAGACGCTGGCCCGGATGGGGCTGAGGTTTTCCCCGACACCGGACATCACGGCGCTGACCATGCCGGGGGATTTCGACCGGGCCTTTCCGGCGTCGGACGGTTCCCTTTACGGGCTTTCCCCACATGGGATGATGGCGACCTTCCAGCGCCCCACGGCGCGGACGACGCTGCGGGGCCTGTATCTCGCGGGGGGCGGGGCGCATCCGGGGGCGGGGATACCGATGGCCTGCCTCTCCGGCCAGCACGCGGCCGCGGCGATCTTGAGCGACCTTGCTTCGACCTCGACGTCCCGCCGGACGGCTACGCCTGGTGGTATGTCGACGGGATCAGCGACGATGGCGAGCGCGCGATCTCCATCATCGGCTTCATAGGGTCGGTTTTCTCGCCCTGGTATCGCTGGTCGGGGCGGAAAAACCCGGCCAACCACTGCTGCCTGAACGTGGTCACCTACGGCCGCGGCGGGCGCTGGACGATGACTGACCGGGGGCAGGCGGCGCTTGGCCTGTCGCGCGACCGGATCCAGATCGGCCCCTCGGCGATGATCTGGGCGGGCGACCACCTGCGCATCGAGATCGAGGAGATGTCGACGCCCCACGCCCAGCGCATCACCGGCGAGGTGATCGTGAAACCGGCGGCGCTGACGCAGGTGGAAATGGCCCTGACGCCGGACGGCGCGCATGTCTGGCGGCCCTTCGCCCCCAAGGCGGATATCGAGGTGCGCCTGAACCGCCCCGGCTGGAGCTGGAC
>JAOARA010000231.1 GCA_025211115.1 Roseicyclus sp.
ACCGGGCGGCTTTACGAGCTGCCGCAGTGGCGCTCCATGGCGCAGATCTTCACGCCCCGCGAGCGCGCCTTTGCGATCCCGGCGCTGGACCGGCTGGGCATGGCCCACACGGCGCTGCAGCGCGCCGAGACGCTTTCGGGCGGCCAGCAGCAGCGCGTCGCCATCGCCCGTGCGCTGGCGCAGGAGCCCAAGATCCTTCTGGCCGATGAGCCCATCGCCTCGCTCGACCCGATGAACGCCAAGATCGTCATGGACGCGCTGCGCGACATCAACAAGCAGGACGGCATCACCGTGATCTGCAACCTGCACACGCTCGATACCGCGCGGCAGTATTGCGACCGGATCATCGGGATGCAGGACGGGCGCATCGTCTTCGACGGCACGCCGGACCTGCTGCCCACGCAGATGGCGCGCGAGATCTACGGCGCCGAGGCCGACGAGGCCTTCAACGAGGCCGCGACCTCGACCGCGATCCCGACGGGCCCCGCCCGCGTCCGCGAACTGGCCTGACGGAGCGGCAAAGATGACCGACATTCCCATGATGGGCGGCTCTGCGGGGGCGTCCGGCGACGCGCCGCGCGATGCCGTCTCTACCTTCGAGCGGCACCGGGCCGAGTTGCGCGCCTCCAAGCGCGTGTGGAACTTCGTGGCGCTGGGCGCCTTCACGATCTGCCTCGGGCTCTCGATCTGGATCAGCCAGTTCTACCCCGACCGGCTGGCCAACGGCATCCCGCGGATCTTCGAATATTTCGGCACGATCCTCCCCGATCTGCAGTGGGACGTGCTGTTCGAGGGCCGCACCGAGGAAGGGCGCGCCGTGCCCGGCTCGCTCACCTTCTGGTACACCGATTTCTGGGACTACGTGGAGCTGCTGTGGGAAACCATTCTCATGGCGATCACCGCGACGCTGATCGGGGCCGCGGTGGCCTTTGTCCTCAGCTTCCCGGCGGCGGCGAACCTTGCGCCGAACAGCTGGCTCTACTGGCTCTCGCGCCGCTTTCTCGAGGTCTGCCGGGGCATCCCCGAGATCCTGCTGGCGCTGGTCTTCGTCTTCATGATCGGGATCGGCCCGCTGGCGGGCATCATCGCCATCGCCATCCATACCGCGGGCGCGCTCGGCAAGCTCTTCGCCGAGGTGAACGAGAACGCCTCGTCCCGCCCGGTCGAGGGGATCACCGCGGTCGGCGGCACCTGGGCCGAGAAGATGATCTTCGGCGTCGTCCCGCAGGTCGCGCCCAACTTCTTCAGCTACGCCATGCTGCGCTTCGAGATCAACGTGCGCGCCTCCTCGATCATCGGCTTCGTGGGCGCGGGCGGCATCGGGCAGGAGTTGAACCGCGTCATCTCGTTCTACTCCGATGACCGGGTTCTTGCCGTGCTGATCCTCGTCGTCCTCATGGTCACCATCATCGACCTGATCTCCGAGCGGATCCGCTTGGGCTATATCGGGCGGGAGAATTTCTGATGAGCATCGCCTCCATCTCGGGTGTTACCGATGAACAGGTCGCGGCCCTGCGCCAGAGCCATGGCAGCGTGTTTCCCGGTGCAAGCGGCCTGCTGCGCCGCTGGTGGCCGCTGATCGCCGCCGTGGTCTACCTTGCCTGGTCGATGTGGTATTTCGACTTCGGCCGGTTGCTCGACAGCTCCGACCGGGTGCTCGCCCTGCTGCGCAACTTCTTCGTCTGGCAGGACATGGAGACCTGGGCCTATCGCCAGATCTACGTGGGCATCGCGCAGACGCTCGCCATGGCGTTCCTCGGCACGCTTCTGGGCACGCTCGGCTCGCTGGTCGTGGGCTTTCTCGCGGCCAAGAACGTGATGCCGCTGGCCATCGTGCGGCAGGCGGTGCGCCGCGTGCTCGACATCCTGCGCGGGATCGACCAGCTGGTCTGGGGCCTAGTCTTCGTGCGGGCCGTGGGGCTGGGGCCGCTGGCGGGTGTGCTGGCGATCTTCGTCTCGGACCTCGGCACGCTCTCCAAGCTCTATTCAGAGGCGATCGAGAACATCGACCGCAAGCAGGTCGAGGGCGTGCGGGCGACCGGCGCGGGGCCGCTCGGCATCATCCGCTACGGCTATATCCCGCAGGTGCTGCCGGTCTTCATCTCGCAATCGCTTTACTTCCTCGAGAGCAACACGCGCTCGGCCACCATCCTCGGCATCGTGGGCGCGGGCGGTATCGGGATGATCATCATCGAACGCTTCCGCGCGCAGCTCTATGACCAGGTGGCCTTTGTCGTGCTGAACGTTCTGGTGCTGATCTTCGCCATCGACTGGCTGTCGAAGCGCGTGCGCCTGTGGTCCATCGGCGAGAAGCACGACGCATGAGCAAGCGACTGAGCGAGGCGCCGACCCTGCACCCCGAGGCAGAGGTCGGCGCGGATGTCACCCTCGGCCGCTGGACCGAGGTCGGGCGGATGACGAAACTGAGCCAATGCGAGTTGGGGGATTACTCCTACATTTGCGAGTTCGGCCATGTCGTCTGGACCACCATCGGCAAGTGGACGAACATCGCCAACATGGTGCGGCTCAATCCTGGCAACCACCCGACCTGGCGCGCCTGCCAGCATCACGCGCTCTACCGCGCGGGGATGTATGGCTTCGGCGAGGACGAGGATGCGTTCTTCGACTGGCGCAAGGAGCATTGGGTCACCGTGGGCCATGACGTCTGGATCGGCCATGGCGTGACGGTGACCGCGGGGGTCACCATCGGCACGGGCGCCGTGGTGGGCGCAGGTGCCGTGGTGACCAGGGACGTGGCGCCTTACACCATCGTGGCGGGCGTGCCCGCCCGGCCGATCCGGCGGCGCTTCACCGAAGCGCAGGAAGAGGCGCTGATGGAGATCGCCTGGTGGGACTGGGACCACGACCGCTTCGGCGCGGCGGTGCCGGATTTCCGCGCGCTCGAGATCGACGCTTTCATCGAGAAATACCGTCCGTAGCGCGCGGCAAACCCTTGCAAGGGTTTGCCCAGCCTCTTGCAAGAGGCTGAATGCGCCTTTTGCAAAAGGCGCTGCCAGATCCTTGCAAGGATCTGGCCCCCCTCAGCCGAAGATCGCTTCGATCTTCGCCAGCGTCGCGGTGGACACCTCCACCCCCTCGGCCGCGGCGCGGGCGCGGTTCGCGCGCCGCCCGTCAC
>JAOARA010000026.1 GCA_025211115.1 Roseicyclus sp.
GCATGAGACAGCATCCCCGCCTCGAGCCAGGCCGTCAGCTGCCGCTCGCCCTCGCGCCGCAGCCCGCCGGTCAGCTGGTAGACGATCAGCATGTGCAGCCGCACGTTCTTGAACATTCCAGCCGCGGCACCATCTCGGCCGCACTCGCGTAAGAGGCGATGACCCCGCCGGGCTTCACCAGCGCAAGGCTCGTGGCCTGGTTCGCGCCGAAATCCACCTCGACGATCCGGTCGACACCCGCGCCGCCCGTCATCTCCATCACCGCGTCGGCCACGTCCGTCTCGCGGTAATTCACCCATTCCTCCGCGGTGGAATGCGCCCCCTTCTCCGCCGAGGAAACGGTGGCGATCACCCGCGCCCCCGCGGCCCGCGCCATCTGCACCGCGTAGCGGCCCACGGTGCCCGCGCCCCCCGTCACCAGGACGGTCTGCCCCGCGACGGGCCCGTCGCCCATCACCGCGTACCAGGCCGTCATGGCGGGGATGCCGAAACAGGCCCCTTCCGCGAAGCTCACCCCGTCGGGCAGCCGCACCGCCTGCTCGGCGGGAAGCGCGACAAACTCGGCCGCCGTGCCGAAGGCGCGCTGCCAGCCCGCGTTCCAGACCCAGACCCGCTCCCCGATGCGTGCGGCATCGACGCCCGCGCCCACCGCCTCGCTCACGCCCGCCCCGTCCGAATGCGGGATCACGCGGGGGTAGGCCATCACCGCCCCCGGCCGCGCGCCCGCGCGCAGCTTCACGTCAGACGGGTTCACCCCCGAGGCGTGGAGGCGCACCAGCACCTCGCCCGGCCCCGCCACGGGCGCGTCCATCTCGCCCGCGACCAGCACCTCCGCCGCCGGCCCGAACCGTTCGTACCATACCGCTTTCATGCCACCCTCTCCCGCTTCTCCGTTTCAAAAATATCCCGTGGGAGTCCGAAGGACGGGGGCAGAGCCCACCCCCGAATTTTCGTACGAAAATTCGCAACCCCACCTGAATTTTCGTACGAAAATTCGCACCCCGCGCCACACGCGCGCGCTCACTCCACCCAGGCCGCCTTGCGCTTCTCGAAGAAGGCCGCGATGCCCTCGGCGCTTTCCGCGCTCTCCCAGCGCGCGACGAGCGCCGCGATGGTGGCCGCGATCTGCGCCTCGTCCACAGGCGCCGCCAGCTCAGCCACCAACGCCTTGCCCGCCGCCACCGCGCCCGGTGCCGCCGAAAGGTAGGGCGCGATTTCCGCCTCCACCGCACCGTCCAGCGCCGCCTCCGGCACGACGCGCGCAAGAAGCCCCAGCTCCACCGCCTCTTCCGCCCCGAAGACGCGCCCCGAGAAGACCACCCGCCGCGCCCGCGCGGCCCCCATGCGCGCCACGACATAAGGCCCGATGGTGGCCGGGATCAGCCCCAGCCGCACCTCGGTCAGCCCGAATTTCGCACTGTCCACACCGACGGCCACGTCGCAGCCGCTCATCAGCCCCACGCCGCCGCCGAAGGCCTGCCCCTGCACCCGCCCGATCAAGGGCTTCGGCATCCGGTCGAGCGCGCCGAGCATCTCGGCCAGCCCCCGCGCCTCGCGCGCGCGGGTCTCGGCATCGGCGGCCATCTGCGCCTTCATCCAGCCCAGGTCGCCCCCCGCACAGAAGGACCGCCCCGTGCCGGTCAGCACGACGACCCGGACCGCGGGGTCGCGCCCCAACCGCTCGGCCACCTGCGTCAGCTCCGCGATCATCGCGGCATCCATCGCGTTATGCACCTCGGGCCGGTTCAGCCGCAGCCAGGCCACCCCGCGCGCATCGACTTCCAGATCAAGCGTCTGCATCCCGCATCCCCCGTGCCAATGCCGCCGCGGCCTCAACCGCGGCCATATCCAGCCCCGTCTCGTAGCCCAGCGCAGCGAGATGCCGCGCCACCGCCTCCGTCGCCACGTTCCCCGCCGCGCCGGGCGCATAAGGGCAACCGCCCAGCCCGCCCACGGCCGCATCGAAGACCCGTAGCCCGAGGCTCAGCGAGGCGTCGATGTTCTCCATCGCCCGGCCGCCCGTATCGTGGTAATGCCCCGCCAGCCGCCCCACCGGCACGGCATTGCGCACCGCCAGCAGCATCCGCGCGATGCTGTCGGGTGTGCCTGCCCCGATGGTGTCGCCCAATGAGATCTCGTAGCAGCCCATGGAAAACAGCGCATCGGCCACCCGCGCCACATCGCCCGGTGCGACCGCGCCGTCATAGGGGCATTGCACGACGCAGCTCACGTAGCCCCGCACCGGCAGGTCGATGTGCCGCGCGGCCTCGACCACGGGCCGGAACCGCTCGAGGCTTTCGGCGATGCTCGCGTTGATGTTCGCGCGCGAAAACCCTTCCGAGGCCGAGCCGAAGATGGCGATTTCCCCCACCCCCGCCGCCACGGCCCGTTCGTAGCCTTGCATGTTGGGCGTCAGCGCGGCGTAGCGCACCCCCTCGGCCCGGCGGATGCCTGCCAGAACCTCGGCCCCGTCGGCCATCTGCGGCACCCATTTGGGCGAGACGAAACTCGCCACCTCGATCCGCCTGAACCCCGCGGCCGAGAGCGCATCGACCAGCGCCACCTTCTCGGCGGCCGGGATGATCCGCGCCTCGTTCTGCAGCCCGTCGCGGGGGCCAACCTCGAATATCTCCACGAACCCGGACATCAGCTACGCGCCTCCCTCGAACGCCCCCGGGGCTCCGCCCGTTCGCCGCTGAAACCGTCCACCGGACGGTTTCCGAGACGCGGCTCACCCTCGAAGATCTCGACGACGTCAGACATCTTCCGGCACCTCGTAGAACTCCTGCGCGTAAAACTCTTGCGGCCCCTCGATCGCGGCGGCCTGCCGGAAGCCCTCCCGCGCCTGCAACCGGTCCCAATAGGCGCGGAGCGCCGGATAAGGCTCCATCCGAACGTAGAAGGGCGCGGCAAAGAGGTTGAACCCCATCATCGCATCCGCCGCCGAGAACCCGGAGGGCAGAAGGTAATCCCCCTCCACCATCCCCTCGAGCGCCTGCAGCGTATCGGCCAGCCGCAGCGTGTTGAGCTTCACCACCACCGGCGAGGGCCGCGCGGGCGGGCGCAGGAACAGGTGGTTGAGGTTCAGCTGCTCGATGAGCGAGGCCATGGTCTCGGCGAACCCCATCAGCTCGAGATAACGGACCCGGTCGGGATGCCCCGGCGCGCGGCCGAACCCGTGCTCGGGGCGGCTCTCGCAGAGATACTGCAGGATCGCCGCGCTTTCGAAGATCGACCTCCCGTCGATCTCCAGCGCCGGGATGCGCCCCGCGGGCGAAAGGCCCTTCAGCCCCGGCTCGCGCATCGCGCGGCTGCCGATCCCGTAACGGATGATCTCGTCGGGCGGCATCCCCATCTCGCAGAGCAGCCACAGAACCCGGAACGACCGCCCCCATGGGACATGGTGCAACCGGATCATCGCGCGCGCCCCGCCGGTTTCCTGCAGGAAACCGGCCAGAGCCTTGCAAGGCTCTGGTCACGTCCTTGCAAGGACGTGCTGCGCGTTTTGCAAAACGCGTGTCCGCTCATGGCTCTCCCTCCTCCAGGACGATCAGCGCCGCCCCCGCCTCGACCTGCGCGCCGGCCTCCACCAGCACCTCGGCCACCATCCCGTCGCGGCCCGCCGTCAGGGCGTGTTCCATCTTCATCGCCTCAAGCACCGCCAGCCGGTCGCCCGCCGAGACCCTGTCACCAGCGCCCACGAAAACCGCCTTCACCAGCCCCGGCATCGGGGCCTCGATCCGCCCCGCACCGCCACCGGCGGTCGCCGCCACCTCCAGCGGATCCACCACGTCGAAGACGTAGCCGTTCCCCCAGAAGACCGCGACCGCGCCCTCGAGCGCCACGACCTCGGCCGCCACCGGCGCGCCATCGACCCGCCAGCCCGCACCGTCGCGCACCACCTCGTGCGACGCGTCGCCCAGCGTGACGCGCGCGGCCCCGCCCGGCAAGACCTCGACCGCCGCGGCGATCTCCTCGCCCTCGATGCGCAGCATCACCGACCGTCTGAGCGGTGCCCAGAGCGTGAACCCCTCGACCGGCCCGGCCTCGCCGGTCAGGCCCAGCGCCCCCATCGCGGCCAGCGCCCGCACGCGCGAACAGGCCACGGGCGCTGCCGCCAGCGCGGCAAGGTCGCGCTCGATCAGCCCGGTATCCACATCCCCCGCGGCAAAGCCCGCGTGTCCCGCCAGTGCCCTGAGAAAAGCGAGGTTCGTCACCGACCCCGCCACCTGGCAGCCCGCCAGCGCCGCGTCGAGCTTGCGCAAAGCGACCGCCCGCGTCGCCCCGTGGACAATGATCTTGGCGATCATCGGATCGTACCAGGGCGAGATCTCTTCGCCCGCCCGCACGCCCGTGTCGGCCCGCGCCCCCTCGGGAAAGCGCAGATGGCGCAACACGCCGGTCGCGGGCAAAAACCCCTTCGGCACATCCTCTGCATAAAGCCGCGCCTCGAAGGCGTGCCCGTCGATCGCCAGCTCCTCCTGCCGCAGGGGCAAATCCTCCCCCGCCGCGACGCGCAGCTGCCATTCGACCAGGTCCACCCCCGTGATCGCCTCGGTCACCGGGTGTTCCACCTGCAGGCGCGTGTTCATCTCCATGAACCAGAACCCGTCGGGGCGAAGCCCCCGCGCGCCGTCCACGATGAACTCCACCGTGCCCGCGCCGGAATAGCCGATGGCCTCGGCGGCGCGCACCGCGGCCTGCCCCATCGCGGCCCGCATCTCGGGCGTCATGCCGGGGGCGGGGGCCTCCTCGATCACCTTCTGGTGCCGCCGCTGGAGCGAGCAATCCCGCTCGAAAAGATGCACCGCGCGCGCCCCGTCCCCGAACACCTGCACCTCGATATGCCGCGGCTTCTCGACGTATTTCTCGATAAGAACGGCGTCATTGCCGAAGGCCGTCGCCGCCTCGCCCTTCGCACTCTCCAGCGCCTCCATGAAGCGCGCGGGCGCATCGACGCGGCGCATCCCCTTGCCGCCGCCCCCCGCGACCGCCTTGATCAACACCGGGTAGCCGATGGCCTCGGCCGCGCCCGCCAGGTGCTCGGGGTCCTGGTTCGCGCCATGGTAGCCCGGCACCACCGGCACGCCCGCCTCCTCCATCAGCGCCTTGGCCGCGTCCTTCAGCCCCATCGCCCGGATCGCGCGGGCCGACGGCCCGATGAAGACCAGCCCCGCGGCCGTGACCGCCTCCACGAACTCCGGGTTCTCGGACAGGAACCCGTAGCCCGGATGGATCGCCTGCGCCCCCGTCGCCTGCGCGGCGGCGATGATCGCCTCGGCCTTCAGGTAGCTCTCCGCGGGCCGCACGCCCCCGATCCAGACCGCCTCGTCTGCCAGCGACACATGCCGCGCGCGCGCATCGGCATCGGAATAGACCGCGACCGTGGCCACCCCCATCCGGCGGCAGGTCTCGATGATGCGGCAGGCGATCTCGCCCCGGTTGGCGATCAGGATCTTGCGAAACATCAGTGCCCCTCCCCCCGATTTTGAACCAAATCCTCGACCACCTCGAACCGTTCCCAGGTCAACCACATCTCCGGGTCGAAGACCCCCAGCCGCCGGTAATACCGCTCATGGCCGTCGCGCCAGCCCGCCAGCGTCTCGTCCTCGCCCTCCATCAGCGCCATCTCCCCGGTCATGTCGCAAAACCGCAGCCGGACCAGCTCCAGCGTGCGCGTCACCAGCTGCGGCACATCGTCGAAATCCAGCACGATATCGCAGCGCCCGACCACGGGCGGCACCTCGCCCGCCATGAGCTCGGCCACCGAGGAACAGGTCGCCCGTTTCTTGCCGGACCGCACCAGCGCCAGAAGCGCATCCGACAGCGCGGGACCGTCCCCGAAGCGGTAGGTCTGTGCCCCCGGATACCGCGCCCTCAGCTCGTCCAATGTCGCGCCCATGCCCTTCATCTTTCTCCAAATACGCACTGCGACGCCGCCACAAGCGAGGCACCCGGACACCGGGC
>JAOARA010000232.1 GCA_025211115.1 Roseicyclus sp.
GATGGTGCTGGGCCGGATGAGCGACGCAGGATTCAAGCGGGCGCTCGATATCCTGCTGGTGCTGATCGCGCTGCGCCTGATCTGGCAGGCGCTGACCGGCTAGGCCGCGGAGAGGCCGAGGATCTCGCGCGCCTGCGCGGGGGTGGCCACGGGCCGCTCGTAGCGGTTGCACAGCTCGACCGTGCGCGCGACGAGCGCGGCGTTGGAGGGGGCGAGTGTATCGCGGTCGAGGCGGATGTTGTCCTCCAGCCCCGTGCGGCAATGGCCACCCGCGGCGACGCACCATTCGTTCACCTCGAGCTGGTGGCGCCCGATGCCCGCGGCGCACCAGTGCGCGTCGGGGGCCAGCCGCTTCAGCGTCTCGCGGAAGAAATCGAAGCTGGGGCGGTCCACCGGCATGGCGTTCTTCACGCCCATGACGAACTGCACGTAGAGCGGGCCCTTGAGCCGCCCGTCGGCGGCCATCTTCGCGGCCTGGAAGATGTGGCTGAGGTCGAAGGCCTCGATCTCGGGCTTGATATCATGGGCCAGCATCTGGGAGGCGAGCCAATCCACCAGGTCCGGCGGGTTCTCGTAGACGCGAGTGGGGAAGTTGTTGGACCCCACCGTGAGCGAGGCCATGTCGGGGCGGAGCGGCAACATGCCGCCGCGCGCCTGCCCTGCGCCGGAGCGGCCCCCGGTCGAGAACTGGATGATCATGCCGGGGCAGTGTTTCTCCAGCCCCTCCTTGAGCCGCGCGAAGCGTTCGGGGTCGGAGGTGGGCGTCTGATCCTCGAGCCGCACATGGGCGTGGACGATGCTCGCCCCTGCCTCGAACGCGGCATGGGTGCTTTCGATCTGCTCGGAAATGGTGATCGGCACGGCGGGGTTGTCCTCCTTGCGGGGGACGGAGCCGGTGATGGCGACGCAGATGATGCAGGGGTCGGACATGGGGTTTGCCTTCAGGTGTGGGCGGTGGAGCGCGCGCCCCACCAGTTGAGCGCGAGAATGGCGAGGATGAGGGCCACGCCCGCGACCTCGACCATCAGGTCGGGCCAGAAACAGGCGATGACGCCCGGCACGATCAGCGCGCGTTGCCAGAGCGCCATGGGGCGGAACAGGAACCCCTCGAGCGCGGCGGCGAAGGCGGCGATGGCGACGATGGCGATGAAGCCGCTCCACAGGACCATAGGCAGCGGGCCGCCAAGAATGATCTCCTCGTTGAAGATCATGAAGAGCGGGATGAGGTAGAGGCCCTTGGCGTATTTCCACGCCTGCACGCTGGTTTCCATCGGTTTCGATCCCGCGATGGCCGCGCCGGCAAAGCCCGCCAGCGCCACGGGGGGCGTGACGTTGCTGTCCTGCGAATACCAGAACACCAGCAGGTGCGCGATCAGGATCGGGATGCCGAATTCCTGCGTCAGCGCGGGGCCGACGAGGATGATCAGGACGATATAGGCCGCCGTCACCGGCAGGCCCATGCCGAGGATCAGCGAGGCGATGGCCACCAGCAGGATGGCGAGGATCAGGTTGCCGCCGGAGAAGGCGATCATCATGGCCGAGAACTTGAGGCCCAGCCCGGTCAGGCCCACGACCCCCACGATGATGCCCGCGACCGCGCAGGCCATGGAGACGGCCACCGCGTTCCTTGCGCCGAGTTCCAGCGCCTGCAGCGTCAGCTCGATGCCGCGGCGGCAGAGGGCCGCGAATTTCTCGGCCGTGGGGCCGTCCTCGACAAAGTGCCAGAGCGCGCGGGCCGAGGCCGCGGCGATGATGGAGACGATGGCGTAGAAGCCCACGCGCATGGGCGAGTAGCCCGCCACCAGAAGCGCGATGAGCGCGAGAAGCGGCAGCAGGAAATGCCACCCCTCGGCCAGCACGCTCCGGACGCTGGGCAGTTCGTCGCTGGTCATGCCGGTCATGCCCTGTTTGACGGCGGCGATATGCACCAGCAGGTAGACCGCGCCGAAGTAAAGCACGGCGGGGAAGATCGAGACGAGCACGATGTCGACGTAGGGCACCCGCGTGAATTCCGACATCAGGAACGCGCCCGCGCCCATCAGGGGCGGCATGATCTGCCCGCCGGTGGAGGCCGCGGCCTCGATCCCGCCGGCCTGCGCGGGGCGGTAGCCGAGGCGCTTCATCAGCGGGATGGTGAAGGCGCCCGTGGTGACCACGTTGGCGATGGCCGAGCCGGAGATGGAGCCCATGCCGGCGGAGGCGATGACCGCGGCCTTGGCCGGGCCGCCGCGCTGGCGGCCGGTGGCGGCATAGGCGAGGTCGATGAAGAACTTGCCCGCGCCGGTCACCTCCAGAAACGCGCCGAAGAGGACGAAGATGAAGACGAAGGTGGCCGCGACGCCGAGGGGGATGCCGAAGATGCCCTCGGCCCCCAGCGTCATCTGGCTGGCCAGCCGGTCCAGCGAATAGCCGCGGTGGTTGAGGATGCCGGGCATCCAGTCGGCGAGGAAGGGCAGCTCGCCGCGCGCGCCTGCGAAAGCGTAGGCGATGAAGACCGCGCCGATGATCGTCATGCCGAGGCCGACGGCACGGCGCGCGCCCTCGAGCACCACGATCATGGTCAGGATGCCGATCCAGACGTCGATGTCGCGGGGGAAGATCTGGTTGGCGATGGTGTCGATGTTCACCGGCAGCCACGCGCCCACCACGATGGAGGCCGCGATCAGCGGCCCGTCGATGGCCCAGCCCAGCGCGCCGCGGGGGCGGTGACGGCCGAAGGCCGGGTAGATCAGGAAGCACAGGACAAGGATGAAGCCGAGGTGGATGGGCCGCTGGTAGAACAGGCCCAGGGGCTGCACCCCCGCCGCCCAGAGCTGGAACAGCGACAGCGCGATGCCGACCACGGCGATCACGCGCAGCACGAGCTTGGGTTGCGGATGTTCGGCCTGCGGCACCTCGGTGTCGGTCACCATCGCGTCACTCTCCCGTCAGTTCGATGCGCACCCTCTGGCGCGCGGCGGCCGCCGACAGGGACACGACCGTGTCACCCACCTGCAGCCGATGATCGACCGGACCGGCACCGGGGCGCAACACATAGGCGTCGCCCGGCACGGGTTCGTCGATGTCCAGAATCCAGTAGCCGCCTTCCCCGTCCGAGACCTGCCGCCCGCGGCCGGGGATATGGCCCAGGCCGGCGGCGAAATCGGGCTGGCGCGAGCGCACCAGCACCATGTGGCCCGCGCGGTTCTCGTAGCAATCCGTCACCGGGAAGCCCTGCACCGAATGGTTCCACAAGACGCACCAACCCGCCCCCTCGGGGACGGGCAGGCGCGCGATCTCGGTGCCGTCCTCGGTCGTGGCGACAAGGTCACCGGCCGTTGCGGCGCTGAAGGCGGATAGAAGGAGGAGGGCCGAAAGCCCCCCTCCGATACGCGGCAGGATCACTCGCTGAGGCGGGCCGGGATCTCGGCGCCGATTTCCTCGTAGTAGCGGATCGCGCCGGGGTGCAGCGGAACCGGCGTTGCGGCCAGCGTGAACTCGACCGTGGTCTGGTTCGCCGCCGGGTGGACGGCGCGCAGGTCGTCGATGTTCTCGAACATGGCGCGGGTGATCTGGTAGGCCAGTTCCTCGTCCATCTCCGAGGAGACGGCCAGAACGTTAGGCACACCCAGAACGGCGGTGGCGCCCACGCCCTCGTAGGTGCCGTCTGCCAGCGTGGTGCGGGCGAAGAGCGGCTCGGCCTCTTGCGCGGCGGTCATCTGCGCGTCGGTCAGCTCGATCATCACGATGGACTGCGTGGTGGCGAGGTTCAGGATCGACGAGGTGGGCGCGCCCACCGACCAGAAGCCCGCGTCGATGTCGCCGTTGGCGAGCGCGTCGGCGGTCTCGTTGAAGTTGAGGCGCTGCTCCTCGATGTCGTCATAGCTGATGCCGTTGGCCGACAGGATCGCCTCGGCGTTCACCTCGGTGCCCGAACCGGGCGCGCCGACCGAGACGCGCTTGCCGACGAGATCGTCGAGCGATGTGATGCCCGAACCTTCCAGCGTCACGATCTGGACCATGTTGGCATACATCGAGGCAAGGCCGCGGATCATCGGCAGTTGCTGGCCCTCGAAGCGGCCGGTGCCGCTGTAGGCCTGCGCGACGGTGTCGGCCAGCGCAAGCGCGAGGTCCGCGTCGCCGGTGGCGACAAGGCCCATGTTCTCGACCGAGGCGCCGGTCACTTCGGCGGTGGCCGAGTAGCCTTCGACATTGGCGTTGATGACCTCGGCAAGGCCGCCGCCCATCGGGTAGTAGACGCCGCCGGTGCCGCCGGTGGCGACCGACAGCTGGGTCTGGGCAAGAGCGGGGGTCGCAAGCGCGACAAGGGTTCCGGCCGCAAGAGCCTTGAACATGGTCATGGTGATCCTCCCTGATCGATTTGTTGTGCCTGCCGATTTAATCGGTTCGGCAGGGGCCGCCAACCCCATGGCGGCCAGTTACACGGCAGGGTTGTGCACAACCCCGTGCAGCGCACAGCGCGGCGGCAAGGCGGCGCGGTGAGCCGGACCGCTCACCCCCCGATGGCCCGCATCCGCGCCAGCAGGTCCACGCCCTGCGTGCGGTAGAAATGCAGCATGTCGATGAAGATCCAGTTCTCGGCCAGCTTGTCGCCCGCGCGGCGGTAGATGTCGATGACGCGGAACTCGGCGCGGGTGTCGCTGCCCGGCAGGCCCATGAAGCCGCCCGTGTGGCGCGCGGTGAAATTGGGCCAGCCGAAGAAGCCACCGAAATGCCCCTCGGCCAGCCGGGCGATATGGCCGGTCGAGGATCGCTCGGCAAAGGCCGCGCGGAACGGGCCGGAGTGCTGCGCGGCGTAGCGCGGGATGGTGTAGGTCGCGCCGATCCCCTCGGGGCCCCACCAGAGCATGTCCTCGTGCCACGAGCGGCGCAGCTCCTCCTCCAGCGGCAGGCCAAGGCCCCATGTGCCCAGGTCCGAGATCATCGCGTTGATCGCGGCGAGCGTCGCCTCGCCCTCGGCCTGCGGCTGCGGGTCGCGCAACAGCCCGTCATGGGTGCGCGGCCCCGGCTGCACGAGGTGCTGCGCGGTGGCGGGCCCAAAGGGGTTCTGCCCCGCCTGCACCATCAGGTGCGGGATGTCGCAGAACTGCGCGGTTTCCACGATGCGGCCCTGCTCGACGCGGTGAAACTCGGCGTAGCGCAGCATCACCAGCTTGCGCGTGGGGCGGATGCCCAGCCAGGGCGCATCGAAGAGGCCCATCAGGTGCCCCATCGAGACGACCCAGACGGATTGGAACCCGTCGATCTGGTTGCGCCCCGCGAAAAAGACATCCTCGCGCCGCTGCATCGCGGTGACGGCCGTCAGGAGCGGGGACCAGAACGTCTCGGCCACCTCCCCTGCCCCAGTGCGCTCGTCGAAGGGGCACATGCCGCGCCAGTGCCAGCCGGGGGCGGTGTGGCGGGCCAGCGCCTCGGCAACGGTGTCGGGGGTGGCGGCCTCGATCGCCGCGTGATGGGCGCGCACCAGCGCCTTTTCCGCCTGGAAGTCGGTCATGTCGGTATCCGTATCGGGGTGGGTCAGCCCTTGACCGCCCCGGCCGTCAAGCCGGACACGATCTGGCGCTGGAAGAAAAGGATCAGCATGAAGAGCGGCGCCGTGGCCGAGACGACGGCGGCCACCGCGAACATCACGTTGCCTTCCTGCTGCACGGAGCCAAGGAAGGAGGCGATGCGCGGGATCATCGTCTGGTTCTCGGACGAGAGCAGCATCGCCGTCACGGCGAAGTCGTTGTAGGCGAGGAGGAAGCTGAACAGCCCCGTGGTGATCACGCCGGGCCACATCACGGGGATGATGACAAGGCGGAACGCCTGGAACCGCGTGCAGCCGTCGACCATGGCAGACTCATCAAGGTCCTTGGGGATGTTCAGGAAGAAGGAATGCAGCATCCACAGCGTGAAGGGCTGGTTGATCGCCACCAGCACGATGATCGTGGTGGGCAGGTGCCCCCAGAGGTTCCATTCGAAGAACGGCAACAGGTAGCCCGAGACCAGCGTGATATGCGGCATCGCGCGGAACACCAGCGCGATCATCAGCAGCCAGAAGGCATAGCGGAACCCCGAGCGCGCCAGCGCGTAGCCGCCCAGCGTGCCCAGCGTCAGCGAGATGACCACGGTGCAGACCACGACGATGCCGGTGTTGACCACGTTGCGCCAGAAGCCGCTTTCGACCCACGCGCCCCAGTAGCCCTGGCCGGTGACGGATGCGCCCGTCTGCTCGGTCGTCATCGGCCCGCTGATCGCGTTCATCCAGTCGGCGCGGGAGAAGAAATCGCCCTGCACCTTGAACGAGCCCCAGAGCGTCCAGAGGAAGGGGAAGGCCGCCAGCACCAGCCACAGCAGGACGAAGCCGGTGGAGAACACCACAAGGGCGGTGGATTTGCGCTGCGCGGCTGCGGCCATGTCCTTACGCCCTCTTGCGGTTGAAATCGCGCCAGGTGCGGATCAGCACCGGCGTCAGCAGGACGGCGACCCCGATGATCGTCAGCACCGAGGTGGCGGCGGCCGAGCCGAATTGCTGCACGTCGCCGCGCAGGTCGGAATAGATGATGTAGCTCAGCGAGGTGGCGCTCGCCTGCGCCTGGAAGCCGACGATCGGCTCGAAGACGCGGAAGTTGTCCATCAGCTGCATCAGCATGATGAAGACGGTCAGCGGCGCGAGATGGGGGATCACGACGTAGCGGATGCGTTCCCACCGGCTTGCGCCGTCGATCATCGCGGCCTCGAGCGTTTCGCCGGGCACGGTCTGCAGTCCGGCGTAATAGACGATGAAGGCGAAGGGGGCCGAGGACCAGACGCCGTAGATGAAGAGCGTGATCCAGGTGAGCGTCGGCGACGCCTTGAGCGACAGGTCGGGATCGTCGAACAGGATCTGCAGCGTCGCGCCGATCACGCCCTCGGCGTCGATCATCCAGAACAGCACGAGCGAGCCGATCAGCGGCGTCACGATCATCGGCAGGAGCGAGAAGAAGATCGTCACGCCCCGGAACATCCGGGGCAGCGCGTTCACGCCCAGCGCGATGGCCAGCCCGAGGATTATGACCAGCGGCGTGACGATGAAGGTATAGGCCAGCGTGAAGACCAGTGCGCGGTAGAAGGGCAGGTTCATCACCCGGTCCCAGAACGCGCCGAGGCTGTCGGTGGTGGCCCATGCCTCGGCGATCTCGGCGGTGGCCAGATGCGCGCGGTTGAAATAGGTGCCGAGCCCGTTGAACCGGCCAAGCGGCTGTTCCTCGCGCAATTCGGCGGTGGCGTCGCGGTCGACGCGGGTTTCCTCGGTGCAGCCGAAGGGGCCGCAGTTTTCCACCGTCACCAGCACCTGCTCGTGCTCGACGTAAAGCGACTGCACCACCACCGAGACGATGGGCAGCGCAATGAACAGGATCATCGCGGCAAGCGAAGGCAGGATGAACCAGATGAAGGTGCGATGGGGCATCTGTCGGCCTTCACGGGCTGGCGCAGAGGGGACACGGGGCGGCCCGGCGGACCGGACCACCCCACGGGGAGAAGCTTACTGAAGGAAGCCCTGTTCGGTCGCGGCGGCGATATAGGCGGCCTCGACATCGGCGAGCGCCTGCTCGGCGCTTTCCTCGCCCTGCAGGAACTGCGCCAGCTCGTTGCCGAGCGCGGTGTGCATCAGGCCGACATAGGGCACCATCGGGTAGGGCCGCGTGCCCGAGTTGGCCGTGGCGACCACGCCCTCGGCGGGCGCGCCGGGGGTGAAGCCGGGCATCAGCCAGACGGCGGCGTCGTTGTTGGCCTCGATCACCTCGGGGCGCAGACCGTGCATCAGCGCGCGGAAGGTCGCCGCCGCATCCTCGTCCGAGATGTTGGCCGAGATGGTGAAGCCATCCCACCAGAGCGTCGAGGCGGGCGTGTCGCCGCCGCCCACGGTGGGCGCACCGATCAGCCCGGTGTTGCCGGTCACCTCGGGGGTGGAGTTCTCGTCATCGAGGATGGCCCCGCCGCGCGAGCCCCACATGTAGGCCACGGCCAGCTCGCCCGATTCCCACAGCGCCTGCGTGGCGTTGCTGTCGAAGGTCAGGAAATCGGGGTTGGCATACTCGTTCAGCGCCGCAAGCATTTCGAGCGTGGCGATGCCCGTCTCGTTGTTGATCGCGGGCGCGGCGCTGCCGGCCTCGAACAGCTGGCCACCATGGCCGAGATACATGTTCACGAATTCCTCGCCCAGGTTCCAGCCCGAAGCGGTGTTCATGGCAAAGGGATGCTCCATGATGCCCGCCTCGCGCACGGCGGCGAGCACCTCGAGCACCTCTTCATAGGTGGTGGGCCGCTCCATGCCGACCTCGGCCAGCACGTCGTCGCGGACGAACAGGTGCTGCGCGTTGGCCATGAAGGCCACGGCCATCACCTGCCCGTCGATGGTGATGCGGTTGGTCATCGGAAGGTCGGGCGCGTATGCCGCGATCAGGTCGTCGAGCGGGCGGATCAGCCCCTCGTTCATCAGCGGAACGATCGAGGAGTTGGCGACCACGGCCGAGGTGTATTCGGCGGGGTTCGCGGTCAGCGCGGCGACCTGGATGTCGCGGTGTTCGGTCGTCTGGTTGGCGGTCACCGTCACGCTGTCCGAGGCGCATTCGGCGGCCCCCTCGGCCATCGCGTGCAGCGCGGGAAAGTCGTTGGAAAGGATCGCCACGCGCCCGCTTTCGATGCCGCAATCGGCCATCGCGGCACCTGCGCCCAAGATCGTGGCGACCGCGGTAAGGGTCGTCGTCCGGGTGAAACTCATCTCTGGTCAGCTCCCTGTGATGTGGTCCGGTCCCTGCGACCTGCGGTCATCGGGCCGGCCCCTCTGGTGTTGTCCGGTCATGCGACACCGGTTGCGTGCGAATCGCCGCCGCCGTGCATACGTTTTCAATCCTGAGCCATGAGCGCCCCCTCATGCAAGGATTTTTCCGCGAGGCCTGCACTTGCGAAACATTCGGAAAATAAGGCTTGCGCGGATTTCCTCTTTGGCGATAGCGTCGATGAAAACGTATGCAACAATCCTGCCCGCGGAGGGTGCGTTTCCATGGCCGAAATCCAGCTCAGGAACCTCTCCAAGCGTTGGGGCAGCTTCGTGGCGGTCGACAATTTCGACCTGACCATCGCCGACCGCGAGTTCCTCGTGCTGCTCGGCCCCTCGGGCTGCGGCAAGACCACGACGATGCGCATGATCGCGGGCCTGGAGGAGATCACCGAGGGGGATATCCTGGTCGACGGCAAGCGGATCAACGACCTCGACCCCAAGGACCGCGACGTGGCGATGGTGTTCCAGTCCTACGCGCTTTACCCCAATCTCGACGTCTACGAGAACATCCGCTTCCCCCTGAAGGTCCGCAAGATCGACCCGGCCACGCACCGCGAGCGGGTGATGCGCGCCGCCGAGATGGTGGAGCTGACCGAGTTCCTGCACCGCCGCCCCGCCGAGCTGTCGGGCGGCCAGCGGCAGCGCGTGGCGCTGGCCCGCGCCATCGTGCGCCAGCCCAACGTGTTCCTGATGGACGAGCCGCTGTCGAACCTCGACGCGAAACTGCGCGTCTCGACGCGGGCGCAGATCAAGAACCTGTCTCATGAGCTGAAGGTCACGACGATCTACGTGACCCATGACCAGATCGAGGCGATGACGCTGGCCGACCGCGTGGTGGTGATGTCCAAGGGCGTGGTCCAGCAGGTCGGCACGCCGACCGAGATCTATGACACCCCCGCCAACACCTTCGTCGCGAGCTTCATCGGCTCGCCGGCGATGAACCTGGTGGAGGGCGAGATCAGGGGCGGCGTGTTCGAGGGGCGCGGGTTGCGGATCGAGGGGCTTTCGGCGCGCGAAGGCAAGGCCGTTCTGGGCTTCCGCGCCGAGGATGCGGCGCTGTCGGGCGGCAGCGAACTCAGCGCGCCGATCTACACGCTGGAGCTGTTGGGCGACTCGACCATGGTCACCGTGCGGCTGGGCCATGACCTCGTGTCGGTCAAGGCGCCCAAGGATTTCCGCGCCGAGATCGGCGAGGGCTTCACCGCGCATATCCCCGCCTCGATCTGCCATGTCTTCGACGCGGCCACGGGGGCGCGGCTGTAGCGCCATGGGCATCGCCTACGACCACATCGTGATCGGCGCGGGCTCGGCGGGATGCGCCGTGGCGCATGGGCTGGTGACGGGCGGCGCGGGCAGCGTGCTGGTGATCGAGGCCGGGCCCTCGGACCGCTGGCCGCGGGTGCGGATGCCCTTCGGCCTGGTCTGGATGATGGGCAGCGCGCGCGACTGGCGCTACCGCTCGGCCCCGCAGGCGGGGCTTGGGGGGCGGTCCCTCGCCATTCCGCGCGGGCGGATGGTGGGCGGCTCGGGCTCGATCAACTCGATGGTCTGGTTCCGGGGCCGCGCGGCGGATTTCGACGGCTGGGCCCTGCCCGGCTGGAGCTGGGCCGAGGTCGCCCCCGCCTTCGACGCGGTCGAGGCGCATCTGCGCCCGCGCCGCCTGTCGGGCGCGCATCCGCTGACCGAGGCGTTGGGCGCGCTCTTCCCCACCAACGACCCCAAGGCCCTGCCCCACCCCGACCGCGAAAGCGCAGGGGTGTTCGAATTCAACCTGCATGACGGGCGGCGCTGGTCGGCCGCCGACGCCTTCCTGCGCCCTGCGCTTGAGCGGGGCGCCGCGCTGCTGACCGGGGCGCAGGTCGACCGGCTGACCCTCAAGGGCGACCGCATCGCGGGCGTGCGGCTGGGCGACGGCACCGAGATCGCGGCGCGCAAGGGCGTGGTGCTCTCGGCGGGGGCCATCGGCTCGCCCGAGATCCTGCTGCGCTCGGGGATCGGCCCGGCCGAGGATCTGCGGGCGGCGGGCGTCGATGTTGTCCGAGATATCCCCGAACTTGGCCGAAACCTCCACGACCACCCCGGCGCGGGGCTGCATTACGAAGGCCCCGGCTCGGGCTACGGGCTTGCGCCCGCGCTCTGGCCCCGCTGGGCCGTGGCCCCGCTGAACTGGGCGCTCAGGGGGCGCGGGCTGCTGGCCTCGCCCACGGTTGAGGGGGGCGGGTTCTTCAATGCCCGCGGCGACGGCGGGGCGCCGGATGTGCAAAGCCATTTCATCCCCTTCCGCCTTGGCCATGACGGGCGCAAATACGCGCTGAAACAGGGGTATTTCGCCGATGTCTGCCTGTGCCGCCCCAAGTCGCGCGGCGCGCTGCGATTGACGAAACAGGGGCTCGAGATCGACCTCGGGATCTTCGCCGACGAGGCGGACCTCGACACGCTGACCGCGGGCTGGCTGCGCCTGCGCGCGCGGATGGCCGAGGCCGATCTCGGCCCCCCCCAGGCCCCCGAGGTCGCCCCCGGTCCCGCCGTGCGGACCGAGGATCAGGCCCGCGCCCATATCCGCGCGCCCGCGGGCACCGCCTATCACCCGGTCGGCACGCTGCGCATGGGCGCGGACCCCGACGCCCCCGTCACGCCCGACTTGCGGCTGCGCGGCACCCTCGGCCTGCATGTGGCGGATGCCAGCGTCATGCCCGCCGTCACCTCGGCCAACACCAACGCGCCGTCGATGATGATCGGCTACCGCGCGGGCCGCATGATCGCGGAGACTGCATGACGATGACCCAAGCCGCGCTGAAATCCCTGATTGCGCCTTGGCGCAGCACCATGGAAACCGCCACGCCCGAGGCCGCCCGCGCCGCCACGGCCGCGCTTTTCGCGCCCGAGGCGCGGCTGCACCTCTGCCACCCGTTCGGCGAGTTGACCGGCCCCGACGCGCTGATCGACGCGGCCCTCGGCCCGCTGATGGCGGCCCTGCCCGACCTTGAGCGCCGCGACATGATCGTGGTCGCGGGCACCACGCCCGAGGGCGCGGACTGGATCGGCTGCATGGGCAATTACATGGGCCGCTTCGCCGCCCCCTTCCTCGGCATCCCGCCCACCGGGCGGCTGGCGCATATGCGCTATCACGAGTTCTTCCGGCTGGAAGATGGCCGCGTCACCGAGATGCAGGCGATCTGGGACATCCCCGAGCTGATGATGCAGGCGGGTGCCTGGCCGCTGGCCCCACAACTCGGTGCCTTCCTCGCCACGCCCGCGCCGATGTCGGGCGACGGGCTGGCCGTCTCGGGCAATGGCGATGCGGCGATGACCCGCGTCATCGAGATGCTGACCGATCTTTGCAAACACCCCGCCGACCCCGACCCCGCCGTGATGCGGCTGGGCGCGCATTGGCACCCGCGCGTCAACTGGTATGGCCCCGCGGGCATCGGCACCGCGCGCGGCATCGACGGGTTCCGCGCCCATCACCAGGTCCCCTTCCTGCGCGCCTTTCCCGACCGCAAGCTCGACGCGATGGGCGATCTGATGTCCCACTGGATCGCCGAAGGCGAGTATGTCGCCGAAACCGGCTGGCCGAACATGCGCCTGACGCACAAGGGCGGCGGGTTCCTCGGCCTCGCCCCCTCGGGGCGGGAGGTGACCTTGCGCAGCCTCGATTTCTGGCGCGTGGAGGGCGGGCTGATCCGCGAGAACTGGGTTCTCGTGGACCTGCTGGACTTCTGCCGCCAGATCGGCCTCGACGTGCTGGCGCGGATGGAGGAGGGGGCATGAGCGACCTGAAGGTCACATCGCTCGACGTGGCGCGGATGGCGGGTGTCAGCCAGTCGGCGGTCAGCCGGGTCTTTTCCGGCGCGTCCGCCTCCAAGACCACCATCGCCAAGGTCCGCGCCGCCGCCGACCGGCTGGGCTACCGGCCCAACTCTCTGGCGCGCGCGATGATCACCGGCAAGAGCCGGATCATCGGGCTGGTGGTGGCCTATCTCGACAACCAGTTCTACCCGCTCGCCATCGAACGCCTGTCGCAGGCGCTACAGGAGCGCGGCTACCACATCCTGCTGATCATGGCCGGCAACTCGCCCGAGGGGATCGACGCGGTGATGCAGGACCTGATGACCTATCAGGTCGACGGGATCATCACCGCCTCGGTCGCCATCTCCTCGGACCTGACCGAGCGCTGCTCCGCGATGGGCATTCCGGTGGTGATGTTCAACCGCGGGCAGGACGGCTCGGGCCTGTCCTCGATCACCTCGGCCAATGTCGAGGGCGGGCGCAAGGTGGCCGAGTTCCTGCTGGCGGGCGGGCATGGCCGCATCGCCCATGTGGCGGGCTGGCAGGGGTCGTCGACGGGGCGCGACCGGACGCAGGGCTTCCTCGCCGCGCTGGCCGAGGCGGGCGCCCCCCCGCCCGAGATGATCGACGGCATGTATGACCGCGCCACCGCGGCCGAGGCCGCGCGCAGGCTGATGGAGGGGCCGCAGCCGCCCGACGCGATCTTCGTCGGCAACGATCACATGGCCCTCGCCGTCATGGACACGCTCCGTCACGAGATGGGCGTGAGGATCCCCGGCGATGTCTCCATCGTGGGCTATGACGACGTGCCGATGGCCGCCTGGCCCGCCTATGACCTGACCACGCTGCGCCAGCCGGTGAACCGGATGGTCGAGGCCACGGTCGATACCCTTTTGGCCGAGATCGAGGACCCCGCCCGCGGGCATGAAAAGGTCGAGATCACCGGCCCCCTGATCATTCGCGGCTCGGCCCGCGTTCCCCAAGGATGGACATGATGCACGGCTTCGACCCCAAGTTCCGCGATTTCCCCGATTACATCATCGGCATCACCAAGGAGATCTGGGAAGACCGCGGCATCCACACGCTGCACGACTATTACGCGCCCGAGATCGTGGTGCGCTCGCCCGGCTCGGTCGTCACCGGAAACCAGGGCGTGATCGGGGCCACGATGGCGACCCTGCACGAGTTCCCCGACCGGGAGCTTCTGGGCGAGGACGTGATCTGGTCGGGCAGTCCCGAGGCGGGGATGCTGTCCTCGCACCGCATCCTGTCGCAGGCGACCCATGCGGGCGACGGGGTCTACGGCGCGGCCACGGGCAAGCGGCTGACCTACCGTATCCTTGCCGACTGCCACGCCAGGGGCAACGTGATCGACGACGAATGGCTGATCCGCGACCAGGGCGCGATCGTGCGCCAGCTGGGCTGGGAGCCGCGCGCCTACGCCGCGGACCTTATCGCCCGCGAGGGCGGGCCGGGCGCTTGCGTCAAGCCGCTGACGCCCGAGACGGACCTGCCCGGCCCTTACTCGGGCGCGGGCAATGACAGCCCCTGGGGCGCGCGCCTGTCGGAGATCCTGACCCGGATCATGGGCGCGGATCTTGCGACGATCCCCGCCGAATACGACCGCGCCTGCGCGCTGCATTATCCGGGCGGGGTCACCGCCCATGGCCATGCCGCCGCCGACCGGTTCTGGATGGGCCTGCGCGCGGCCTTCCCGAACGCCGAGTTCAGGCTGGAGCATGTCATCGGCCGCGAGGACGAGACCCTGCCGCCGCGCGCTGCGGTGCGCTGGTCGCTCTGGGGGAAACACGAGGGCTGGGGCGCCTTCGGCGCGCCCACGGGCGCGATGGTCTACGTGCTCGGCATCACCCATGCCGAGTTCGGACGGCTGGGCGAGGGCCCCGTCGCGCTCAGGCGCGAGTACACGCTCTACGACGAAACCGCGGTCTGGAAACAGATCCTGCTGGCGGAGGCCTGAGACCGATGCGCCCCGCCCGACACCCCGCGCCGACAGGGTCTTGCAAGACCCTGTCAAAGCCGCTTGCAAGCGGCTTTTTCCGCGATTTGCAAATCGCGGGGCAAGATCGTTGCAACGATCTTCCCGCACCCCGACCAGACCGAGGATCCCAGCGATGACCCCGCCCGAGATGGAAGCCCGTATCGTCCGATACGGTGACCTGATGCCCTGCCGCACCGCCTTCATCGACGCCCACACACCCGGCAGCGACCGCAAGGAGAACTTCACCATCATCGGCGGCGGCGTCTCGGAAGCCGCCGACCAGCATGTCCACATCACCCTGCCGCACGGCTTCAACATCGGGGCCGCGGGCCAGCCGCCCAAGTGCCGCAACTCGCTCCATTCCCACCGCACCGCCGAGGTGTTCTTCGTCCTCTCGGGGCGCTGGCGCTTCTTCTGGGGCCGCCGGGGCGACGCGGGCGAGGTGGTGCTGGAGAAGGGCGACATCTTCAACATCCCCACCGGCATCTTCCGCGGCTTCGAGAACATCGGCGAGGATTACGGGATGATCATGGCGATCCTCGGCGGCGACGACGCGGGCGGCGGCGTGATCTGGGCGCCCCAGGTGATCGAGGAGGCGCAGGCCCATGGCCTGATCCTGTCCGAGGAGGGCAAGCTGTACGACAGCAAGAAGGGGCAGAGCCTGCCCGAGGGCGTAGCCCCCATGCCGCTTTTGACCGAGGCGGAGCTGGCAGGCTTCCCCGAACCCACCACCCGCGACGTGATCCCGAACCACGTCGCCCGCTACCTCGACCTGCAGGCCATGGCCGACCGCGACCCGGTGCTCGTCATCGGCGAGACGGGCCTCTTGCGCGACAAGCCGGGGTTCGAGGTCGGCCTCGTCACCCGCGGCTCGGCGCGGCGCGAGATGCACCGCCACGACCGCCCCTCGGTCCTGATGCCCGTCACCGGGCATTGGCGCGTCGAGTGGGAGAGCAACGCCGACTACCCCGCGGGCAAGGCCACGCTCGCCCCCGGCGACACGATGAGCGTGCCCGAGACCCTCGACCATGCCGCCTGGCCCTCGATGACCGGCGACGCCGCGCTTTACCATGTCGTTGCGACCGACGATCCCGCCGGGCCCACCTGGCGCGGCTGAACCGCCAGCGACACGACGAAGGAGCAGACCCATGCCCATCCTCACCACCCATGTCGGCAGCCTGCCCCGCACGCAGGAGGTCGTGGATTTCATCTTCGCCCGCGAAAAGCGCGAGCCCTATGACGCCGCCGCTTTCGCCGCCGCCATGACGGCAGCCGTGGACGAGACGGTCAGGAAACAGAAAGCGGCCGGCATCGACATCGTTTCCGATGGGGAAACCTCCAAGATCAGCTACGCCACCTACGTCAAGGACCGCTACACCGGCTTTGACGGCGACAGCCCGCGCAATGCGCCGGCCGATCTCAAGATGTTCCCCTCCTTCCTCGAGCGGCTGAAGGACGAGGGCGGCACGCCCACCTATGCCCGCCCCATGTGCGTGGGCGAGGTGCATTCCAAGGGCCAGGGCGAGCTGGAAAAGGACATCGCCAACCTCAAATCCGCGATGGCGGCACATGGGGTCGCGCGCGGCTTCATGAACGCGGCCTCGCCCGGCGTGATCTCGCTCTTCCTGCAGAACGCGCATTACCCCACGCGCGAGGCCTATCTCGCGGCGCTGGCCGACGCGATGCGCGAGGAATACCGCACCATCGTGGACGCGGGCCTCGACCTGCAGCTCGATTGCCCCGACCTTGCGCTGTCGCGGCACATGCTCTTCACCGACCTCACGGACGCGGAATTCGTCAAGATCGCGCAATCCCATGTCGAGGCGCTGAACCACGCGCTCGAGGGCATCGACCCCGCCCGCGTGCGCATCCACATCTGCTGGGGCAATTACGAGGGGCCGCATGTCTGCGACATCCCCATGGCCACCATGTTCGACACGCTGATGTCGGCCCGCGCGCGTTACGTCCTCTTCGAGACGTCGAACCCCCGTCACGGCCATGAATGGGCCGTCTTCCGCGACCGCAAGGCCGATATCCCCGAAGACAAGGTGCTGGTTCCCGGCGTGATCGATTCCACGACGAATTTCGTCGAACACCCCGAGCTCGTGGCCGAGCGCATCCGCCGCTTCGTGGATATCGTCGGCCCTGACCGCGTGATCGCGGGCAGCGATTGCGGCTTCGGCACCTTCGCGGGCTTCGGCGCCGTGGACCCCGCCATCGCCTATGCGAAACTCGCAGCATTGGCCGAGGGCGCGGCCCGCGCCTGAGCGCCCGCCCCTGCGGCATCCACGCCCGCGCGCCGCTTTCGCTTGACCGCGGGGGCGGTGCCGCGGCACGCTTCGTTGCGATGGTGACCGGGCGGCGACGCCTGTCCGGTCTGAAAAGGGAACGCGGTGCAATCCCGCGGCTGCCCCCGCAACTGTGAGCGGCGAGCGACCCCGAGAGCATCCACTGGGCCAGACGGTCCGGGAAGGATCGGGCGAGCCCTGACCCGCAAGCCAGGAGACCTGCCATCGTGACCGAACCAACCGGGCGGGGTGCCTCGGGTCGTGGTGCGTCGGGGCAACAGCGCCCCCTCCCCCCGTCCCGTTATCGCCCTGCCCCATGCGCGGAGGGCGCCATGCTGACAGACCTGACCATTCGACAACTGCAACATTACGCCGGCCCCGCGGCGGGCGCGGCCGAGATCGCCCGGCTGGGCTACCTGCAATGGCTGGGCGGCCTGCGCGGCGGCGAAAGCTACCCCGCCGCCGCCGCCCGCGCCTGCGCGCTCGCGCGCCCCTTCGAGGGCAGCGCCCCCGCGGTCGCGGCGTTTTGCGACCTGCTGCGCCGTTCGCTGGCCGAGCCGCTTGCGCCGCTCGATCTGTCCGCCGTCCCGCGCAGGCGCGGCGGCACGCGCAAGCGGCGCGCGCCGCTCTGATGCGGCATTTCCCGCCCGAGCGCATCGTCTGCCTGACCGAGGAAACGGTCGAAACCCTCTACCTGCTGGGCGAGGAAGACCGGATCGTCGGCGTCACGGGCTACGCCGTGCGCCCACCCCGCGTGCGGCGCGAGAAGCCGCGCGTGGGGGCCTTCCCCTCGGCCGATGTACCGAAGATCGTCGCGCTTGAGCCCGACCTCGTGCTGACCTTCTCGGACCTTCAGGCCGAGATCGCGGCCAGCCTGATCCGTGAGGGGATCACGGTCATGGCCTACAACCAGCGCGACGTGGCGGGCATCCTGTCGATGATCCGCCACCTTGGCGCGATGGTGGGCCAGTCGCGCCGCGCCGCCCGGCTGGTCGATCATTACGAAGACCGGATCGCCGGCATCGCCTCCCGCGCCGCGGCGCGCAGCGGGCCGAAACCCGTGGTCTATTTCGAGGAATGGGACGACCCGATGATCTCGGGCCTCGGCTGGGTGTCGGAACTGATCGGGATCGCGGGCGGGCAGGATGCCTTCCCCGAACTGGCCCGCGCGCAGGCCGCGACGGACCGGATCGTCACGGCGGAGGCCGTGCTGGCCCGCCGCCCCGACGTGATCCTGGCCTCCTGGTGCGGCAAGAAGGTCCGCCCCGAGCGCATCGCCGCCCGCCCCGGCTGGGAGGCCCTTCCGGCGGTGCGCGACGGGCGGATCACCGAGATCAAGTCGCCCCTCATCCTGCAACCGGGGCCGGCTGCGCTGACCGACGGCCTCGACGCCATCGTCGCGGCGCTGGCCTAGGCGAAACGCGCGGCGAGCGCGGGGATGTCGACCCGCGCGCCCAGCCGCGTCGCCAAAAGGTAAAGCCCGCCGATCTTGCGTTGCAGGAACAGCGTTTCGGC